>NZ_MEFH01000181.1:0-5893 GCF_001725095.1 Sphingopyxis sp. SCN 67-31
TTCGTCGAGCGCGCGGCGCAGCCCGCCGACGATCATCCCGCGCACAAGCTGCGGATCGCGGAACCGCACTTCGGTTTTCGCCGGATGGACGTTCACATCGACCTCGCTCGTCGGCAGATCGAGGAAGAGCGCGACGACCGGATGGCGATCACGCGCGAGCAGATCGGCATAGGCGCCGCGCAATGCCCCGACGAGCAGCCGGTCCTTCACCGGACGGCCGTTGACAAACAGATATTGATGGTCGGCGATGCCGCGGTTGTAGGTCGGCAGGCTGATCACGCCGCCGAGCCGGACCTCGCCGCGCTCGACATCGACCCCGATGCTGTTCGCCGCCAGGTCGCGCTGGGTCAGCGCCGCGACACGGCTGAGACGATCCTGGCCGCCCTGCACGTCGAGCACGCGGCGCCCGTCATGCTCGACGGTAAAACCGACGTCGGCGCGCGCCATCGCCAGACGCTTCACGACATCGAGGCAGGCGGCATATTCGCTGCGCGCGCTGCGCAGAAACTTGCGCCGGGCAGGCACGCGCGCGAACAGATCCTCGACCATCACCCGCGTGCCCTTGGCGAGCGCCGCCGGCCCTTCGGCGATGAGGCTGCCATTATCGATCACACGGCGCCACCCGTCCGCGCCGGCAACGCGGCTTTCAAGCGTCAACCGCGCAACGCTGGCAATCGACGGCAAGGCTTCGCCGCGAAAGCCCATTGTCGTCACATCCTCGATCGCATCGGTCGGCAATTTCGAGGTCGCATGGCGCTCGAGCGCGAGCGCCATGTCGGACGCGGTCATCCCGCACCCATCGTCGTCGACTTCCAGCCGCAGGATTCCGCCCTCGGCGATTCGCACCGCAACGCGAGTCGCCCCCGCATCGAGGGCGTTTTCGACCAGTTCCTTGAGCGCTGCGGCGGGTCTTTCGACCACTTCACCGGCTGCGATCCGATTTACTAGCTTTTCCGGCAGGCGGCGTATTGACATGGGGGCTGTCCTAGCGCAGTCGGACGCAAATCGCGACCCATCCGCTCAGCCCTGATCATTTTGTCCAGCCACCCCGTTCGGGACGAGCCGGAATCTCCCCCTGATTGGTCCTGTGCCGGTAGGCGCGCGGGTTCACATTCGATGGCGGCAGGACCAGACCGACCCGGCTGGCAGGTGCCGATGACAGGAAGCAGTATCGATGTCCTTCTTTTCCCGTTTTCTGAAGTTCAATTCCCAAGACATGGCAATCGACCTCGGCACCGCAAACACGGTCGTTTACGTGCGGGGCAAGGGCATCGTGCTCAACGAGCCCTCGGTCGTCGCGGTCGAGACGCTGAACGGGATCAAGCGGGTCAAGGCGGTCGGCGACGATGCCAAGCTGATGATGGGCAAGACGCCCGACAGCATCGAGGCCATCCGGCCGCTGCGTGACGGGGTCATCGCCGACATCGATGTCGCCGAACAGATGATCAAGCACTTCATCACCAAGGTGCACGGCGGCAAGGCCAACGCGTTTCGCAGCCCCGAAATCGTGATTTGCGTACCGTCGGGTTCGACCAGCGTCGAACGCCGCGCGATCCGCGACGCCGCATCGAACGCCGGGGCAAGCCAGGTCTGGCTGATCGAGGAACCGATGGCGGCCGCAATTGGCGCCGACATGCCGGTTACCGAACCCATCGGCTCGATGGTCGTCGACATCGGCGGCGGCACGACCGAAGTCGCGGTGCTCTCGCTGCGCGGCCTGGCTTACACCACCTCGGTCCGCGCCGGCGGCGACAAGATGGACGAAGCGATCGTCTCCTACGTTCGCCGCCATCACAATCTGCTGATCGGCGAATCGACCGCAGAGCGGATCAAGAAGGATTTCGGCATCGCGCGCGTGCCCGCCGACGGCGTCGGGATGACGATCCACATCAAGGGCCGCGACCTCGTCAACGGCGTGCCGAAGGAAATCTCGATCAATCAGGCGCAGATCGCCGAAGCACTGTCCGAACCGATTGGCACGATCGTCGAAGGCGTGCGCATCGCGCTCGAAAACACCGCCCCGGAACTCGCGGCCGACATCGTCGACCAAGGCATCGTGCTGACCGGCGGCGGCGCTTTGATCCGCGAACTCGATGAACTGCTGCGCGACGCAACCGGGCTGCCGGTGACGGTCGCGGAAGATCCGCTGACCTGCGTCGCGATCGGCACCGGCCGCGCGATGGAGGATCCCGCCTTCCGCGGCGTGCTGCAGCAAGCCTGATCGCGGACAGACGGTCCATGGTTCGCCCGGCACATCGGCGTCCGGGGCAATCCCGAAAGGCCCAGTACAGCCTTTTCGCCGCCTATGTTATTGCGATAACGGGCGCGCTTGCGGGGCTGTTGCTGGCGATCCTTTCGGTCGCCGACCCCGTCGGCTTTGCCGCCCTGCGCGTCGCCAGTCAGGAAATTACCGCGCCGATCGCGCGCGGAACGCGGTCGGTGATCGGGTCGATCTCCGGCGTCGACGACACTGTGTCGGCCTATGTTGGCGCGGGATCGCAGAACCGCCGCTTGCGCAAGGAACTGGCCGAGGCGCGCCGCCGTCTCGTCGCGACCAGCGCGCTCGAAGAGGAAAATCGCCAGCTCAAGTCGCTGCTCGGATTGCAACAGACCGATCGCTCGGCGCTCGCCCATGGCTATCTGCTCACCTCGACCTCGACGAGCAGCCGCCGCATCGCGCTGCTCAGCCTCGGGCGCAACCGGGGTGTTTCCGCGGGCCAGCCGGTACGCGGCGCCGACGGCCTGATCGGCCGCGTGCTGACAGCCGGTCCATCGGTGTCGCAGGTGCTGCTCCTTACCGACGTCGAAAATGTCGTGCCGGTGCGCCGGGCGCGTGACGGCCTGCCGGCGCTCGCAACGGGCCGCGGCAACGGCGATCTCGACGTCCGCACGCTCAACATCGCGAACAATCCCTTCAAGCCCGGCGACATCCTCGTCACGTCGGGAACCGGCGGCCTTTATCCGCCGAACATTCCGGTCGCCATCGTCGTGCGGCGCCAGGACGATGGTGCGCTCGCGCGTCCGCTTGCCGACCCGGCAAAGGTCGATGCGGTGGCGGTGCTGCGACCCTATACGCCCGATAATATCGAGGCGCAGGCCGTGCCCGCCCAATCCTCCCCGGCGGCCGGCGCGCCATGAACCGGCACGGACAGCGGATTGGCGAGCCAGCCTCGCGCTGGCGGATGCAGATCGTGCCGATCGCGACAGTGATGATCGCGTCGGCGCTGCCGTTGATGCTGCCGCTCGTCGCCAGTTCGCCCGTGCTGCCCCCGCTCGGCCTCCTCTTCTTCCTGAGCTGGCAACTTCTGCGCACCGAAATGTGGCCGGTGTGGATCGGCCTGCCGCTCGGCCTGTGGGACGATCTGTTCAGCGGCGCGCCGATCGGCACCGCCATCGCGCTGTGGACCGCCGCGAGCATCGCGATCGCCTATCTGTCGCAGCGCATCTATTGGCGCGGCTTCCTCCACGACTGGGCGATCGGCGCCCTGCTCGTCGCCGCTGTTCAGGCGCTTGCGGTGCTTATCACCTTTCCACACGCTCCCGCCGGGCATATGCTCGGCCTTGTCCTGCCGCAGATCATCATTTCGGTGCTGCTGATGCCGCTGTTCCTCCGCCTGACCGGCAAGTTTGACAATTTCCGTCTCAAGCGCCGATAATCGCCCGCCTCCCGCCCCCGCCTTAGCCTTCGCCCCAGATTGCCAACGAATTCCGCTTTCATGTCCCGCAAGAAAAGTCCGCCCATTACCGAAGCCTGGAGGGGCCTCACCTTCACGCGCCGCACCCTTGTCGTCGGCGGCGGACAAATCGCCGTGGGCGCCGCGCTCGCGACGCGGATGGGCTATATCTCGATCATCGACAATGATCGCTACGTCCTCGAATCCGAAAGCAACCGCGTCAATCTGACGCTCATCCCCCCGCGCCGCGGCTGGATCGTCGACCGCCACGGCAAGGCGCTTGCCAACAACCGCGTGTCGCTCCGCATCGACATCATTCCCGATCGCATGCACAGCAAGGAACTGGTTCTGGGCCAGCTCCGCACGCTGTTGCAACTCGACGGCGACGCGATGGCGCGCATCGAACGCGACCTCAAGGCAGCATCGGGATTCCAGCCGGTTGCGGTTGCGGAGGACGTGACCGAGCAGCAATATGCATCGATCCTCGTCCGCCTCCCCGACCTGCCGGGCATTGCCCCGACGCGCGGTTTTGCCCGCAACTATCCCACCGGCGCCGCGGTCGGCCACCTGATCGGCTATGTCGGCGCCCCGACCGCCGAGGAATATGAAAAGGTCAAGGATCCGCTCTTCATCACCCCCGGCTTCAAGACCGGCAAGGACGGGCTGGAGAAATATTTCGAGGAATTGCTGCGCGGCAAGGCCGGCGCCAAGCGCGTCGAAGTCACCGCGCGGGGCAAGGTCGTGCGCGATCTCAGCACCCAGCCCGATACGCAAGGCAAGACCGTCCACCTGACCATCGACGCCGATCTGCAGGAATATG
Organism: Sphingopyxis sp. SCN 67-31; assembly: GCF_001725095.1. Lineage (NCBI taxonomy): Bacteria > Pseudomonadati > Pseudomonadota > Alphaproteobacteria > Sphingomonadales > Sphingopyxidaceae > Sphingopyxis > Sphingopyxis sp. SCN 67-31. Next base: position 4,495 of record NZ_MEFH01000181.1, read on the forward strand.
CCGCGCGCCGCATGGGCCCCGAATCGGGGGCGGCGGTCGTCATCGACTGCCTCAATGGCGACATCCTCGCCTTCGTCTCGATGCCGTCTTTCGATCCGAACAGCTTTTCGGACGGGATCAGCAATGCCGAATATGGCTGGCTGCGCGCCGACGATCACCAGCCGCTGATCAACAAGGCGACCCGCGGCCTCTACCCCCCGGGATCGACGCTGAAGCCGATGGCCGCGATCGCCGCGATCGAACATGGCATGGACCCGAGCGAACGCCACACCTGCATCGGCGGCTATCGCCTCGGCAACCGTTTCTTCCGCTGTCTCGGCACCCACGGCAGCGTCGACATGCCGACCGCGATCATGAAAAGCTGCAACAGCTATTTCTATTGGGTCGCCGACCGGCTGGGCTATGACGCCATCGCGCCGACCGCGAAGATGATGGGGCTGGGCGAGGAATTCCAGCTTGCCGGAAGCAACCAGCGTTACGGCACCATCCCCGACAGCGCGTGGAAGATGAAGAAATACGGCCAACCCTGGTCGGCGTCCGATTCGCTGAATGCGGTGATCGGCCAGGGCTATGTCAGCGTGAATCCGCTCCAGCTCGCCGTCATGGCGTCACGTATCGCCTCGGGGCGCAAACTCTACCCGCGCCTCGTCAGCCGGCAATTCTCGAACGAGCCTTTGCCCTTCTCGGCCGAGGCCTTTGCGACCGCACGCGAGGGGATGAACCGCGTCGTCAACGCCCCCGGCGGAACCGCGGGGCGCAGCCGCCTGCCGCTCGACGGCATCCAGATGGCGGGCAAGACCGGCACGGCTCAGGTTCGCGGCCTCAACACCGGCAACGGCAAGGGCGGCACGTGGAAATTTCGCGATCACGGCCTGTTCATCTGCTTCGCGCCGGTCGAAAATCCGCGCTATGCCGCGTCGGTCATCATCGAACATGGCATGGGCGGCAGTCGCGCGGCCGCGCCCGTTGCCAAGGACATCTTCACCTTCCTCTACGACCGTGAAAAGGCGATGGAGGCACTGACCGCCTTCGAGGCCGGCTGGGGCGGCACGATCAAGGAGCGGATGGACCGCGACTATGCTGCATGGAAGGCGGGTATCACGCGCCCCGATCCGGGGCTCGCGCAATGATCCCGGTTCCGCCCGCCGTCCAGCGCATCCCCTGGAAGCTGATCGCACTTCTGTCTGCGATCACCGGCTTCGGCCTACTCGTCCTCTATTCGGCCGCCGGCGGCAGCGTGACGCCTTGGGCGCTGCAGCAGGGGGTGCGCTTCATCGTCTTCCTGCTCGTCGCGCTCGCGATCGGGCGCATGCCGATCCGCATTTTCGAGGATTTCTCCTACCTCGGCTATCTGGGCGTCGCGCTTCTGCTCCTCGCGGTCGAGGCGCTCGGCTTTGTC
>NZ_MEFH01000182.1:0-5807 GCF_001725095.1 Sphingopyxis sp. SCN 67-31
CGCAGATCGAAGATCGGCTCGCTCGACAGCAGCAGAAAGGGCAGCACGACGCCGAGGCCGACATAGGTCAGCAGCGCTTGCCAATGCTGGCGGGCCAGCGCGCGTGCTTCGGCCAAGCCCTCGCGGATCGTTATGTCCATGTCTGTCCCCCCGTTCCCCTCAGCGAGAGCTAACAGCGGGATTTGCGAATGCAAGCGGGGTCAGAGCGCCAGAATCGGCATGTGCATCGGCGTACCGATGACATGATCCGAAGCCGCGAGCGCGGCGAGCGCCGCGGCGACGGCGCGGCCCGGACCTTCGTGCGTGACAAGCGCGATCAGGACGCCGCCTTCGGCATCGTCGCCGCGCTGGATGAAGCTTTCGATCGAAACGCCGGCATCGCGCATAGCGGTCGCGATCTCGGCAAGGACGCCGATCCGGTCCTCGACGATCAGGCGGACATAATGTTTTCCGACGCGCGCGCCCGCATCGGCGGCGGGAGCGGCATCGAGCGCATCGACCGGCATCGCGAAGGCGGGGCCATATTCGTCGCGCGCGATGTCGATGATGTCGGCGACGATCGCCGATGCCGTCGGCCCCGCGCCCGCGCCCGCGCCTTCGAAAAAGAGGCGGCCGACGAAGTTGCCCTCGGCGACGACGGCATTGAGCGCGCCGGGAACATAGGCGAGCGGATGGTCGGCGGGGACGAGGCACGGCTGGACATGCTGATAGAGACCGCTTTCGTCGCGTTCGGCCATGCCGATCAGGCGGACGCGGTGGCCGAGCGCGGCGGCCTCGCGAATGTCGGCGGCGATCAGGCCGCGGATGCCCTCGGCGGTCACCGTGTCGATGTCGAGCCGGGTGCCGAAGCAGAGCGCGGCGAGGATCGACAGCTTGTGCGCGGCGTCGATCCCGTCGACGTCGAAGGTCGGATCGGCCTCGGCATAGCCTTCGGCCTGCGCCGCGGCGAGGGCATCGGCGAAGCTCGCGCCCTCGCGCTCCATCAGCGTCAGGATATAATTGCAGGTGCCGTTGAGGATGCCGTAGACGCGCGCGATCTCGTTCGCCGAGGCGCCTTCGCGGATCGCCTTGATGACCGGGATGCCGCCCGCGACGGCGGCTTCATATTTCAGCGGCCTGTCCTGCGCCTCGGCGATCCGCGCCAGATCGAGCCCGTGATGCGCGATCATCGCCTTGTTCGCGGTGACGAGCGCCTTGCCGGCGCCCAGCGCCTGGCGGGCGAGCGTCAGCGCCGGGCCGTCGGCGCCGCCGACCATTTCGACCACGACGTCGACATCCTCGGCCTCGACCAGCGCCGCCATATCGTCTTCCCAGCGATAGGGCGACAGATCGACGCCGCGATCCTTCTGGCGGTCGCGCGCGGAGATGGCGACAATCTCGACCGCGCGGCCGGCGCGGCGGGCGATCAGGTCGCGATTGGCCTCGAGCAACCGGACGACGCCGCCGCCGACGACGCCGATACCGGCGAGCGCGACACGCAGCGGCGGGCGCGGGGCGGCGGGGGCGGGCTGAGGCGACATGCAGGCACTCCTTGGCAGGGCGGGCCGGAGCCCGCGGTCGCCTGCGCCCCTATCGGCTTTTCGCCCGGAAACAAGGCCCCGCGTTGCCGCAGGCCCGGCAATTCGGCTGGATCAGAGGCCCGGCGGCGGCGTGCGGGTACGCGTGCATTGGCCGAGCGCGCCGAGGACGACGGCATAGTCGGCGGCCGCCTTCTTGCGGTCTTCGGGGGCGGTGCCGCCGAGCTTGCTGAGCGGCAGGCTGCGCGGCAGGCCGCAGGCGAGGCGATACCAGCCGAGCGTGTTCTGGCGCGGAATCGGCGCGCTTTCGTCGACGATCTCGCCGAACGCGGCCGACCAGCGGCGCGACCCGTCGGCGGCGGTCAGGACGGTGATCGACACCGGCTCGCCGGTCTTGGTGTCGAGGAACAGCTGCGTCTCGCCCTCGCCGGGCAGCGTGCCGGGGACGTGGAAACCGTTGGCGATTCCGGTAATCGCGGGCGGCGCGCCGGGCTTGACCAGCTCGGTCAGGATCGCGCGCAGCCGCGATTCGGTCGCCGCGTCCCACGGCAATTGGGCGTCGGGCGCGATCAGCTGGACGCTGCCGGTGCTGCTGCTCCCCGCCGCCGCGCCCGCGACCGGGCGGGCGAAAAGCAGCACGGGCTGCTTCTTTTTGAGCTTCGGCGGCTTGCCCTTTGCGTCGAGCGGAAGGTCGACGAGATAGCTGATCCGCGCCGCCAGCGGGCCCGATCCGCGAATCAGGCTGACCACATCAGCCTCGACATAGAATCGCGCAAAGCCCGCCGCGAGCCCCGGTGCGCGTTCGGGTTTCAGCAGCGCCGTGCTGTAGACGCGCGCCTCGATCACCATCGGGGCAACTGTCGCCAGATCGGCGAGATCGGCATAGCTCCAGGGGCTTTCGGCGACCGCGGCGGGGGTCGGAGACTCGGCGTAAGCATCTGAAAAACAATTAGTAAACAAAGCAATGCCGGCCACGGTAGCCAGGGCGAGGGCGCGCATATTCGATCCACCTTCTGTTCTATCCTGCCTCGAAAGGCGGCCAATTGCCCATCATGGACAAGTGCACATTAACCGCTGATAAAGGGTTTGCGAACTTCTCGCCACCGCGATAGGACGAGCGGTGAAGCGTCCGGCATAAACAGAACAAGCCGGCTGCTAAGCCATCGGGTCTGCGGAGCGCATCGGAAAATATCCGGGCAATTGGCAACCGAACCCGATGGTGCGGATTTGGTGTCAGGATGATCTAGCAAGGAGCGTCGTCCCTGAATGGCTTATGGTGATAATGTCGACCCTAAAAACAGGGTAGTGGCAATTGTCTTGGTGGGCTTGCTGACGGCAGTGCTGGGCTACGGCCTGGTGAACGGCCTGAATATCAGCATCGTCAAGAAAATTGCCGAAAAATTGGACGTGGTGGACGTCGAAGAGCCGCCGCCGCCGGAGGAGCCGCCGCCGCCGCCGCCGCCGGATAACAAGCTGCCGCCGCCGCCGCCGGTCGTGACGCCTCCGTCGCCGATCCCGCCGCCGAGCACCGCGAACCAGATTCAGTCGGTTCCGACGCCGCCGCCGGCGCCGCCGCCGCAGGTCTATACGCCGCCCGCGCCGCCGGCTCCGCCGCCGACCCCCGACATGTCGAAGGGCGCGTCGCCGAAGGGGTCTCCGGGCCGCTGGGTGACGAACGACGACTATCCGCCGAGCGCGCAGCGTCAGGAACGCGAAGGGACGACGGGTTTCCGTCTGACCATCGGCACCGACGGCAGGCCCACCGGCTGTTCGGTCACTTCGTCCAGCGGGCATTCCGACCTCGACGATGCAGCGTGCAAGCTGCTGATGCGCCGTGCGAAATTCGCACCGGCCGTCGATCGGAACGGCAACCCCACGACGGGTAGCTGGTCGAGCCGCTTTACCTGGAAGATCGATCGCTAAGCGTCGCTTTTCCTGAATTTTCCGGCAGCAATGCCGACCCCCGGTTTAGATTTTTTGAGAGGGAATATCGAAATGTTCAATCTGATTGCGAACGCCGCTGCTGCGGCTGGTGCCCACGATGTCGGGATGAGCCTCATGCCCGCGTCGATGTGCGTCAAGAAAGAGGGCGAGAACCCCTATGGTCTCGTCCCGGCGCTGTGCGAAGGCGGTATCGTGTCGCAGATCACCTTCCTCGTCCTGCTGATCATGTTCATCGGCACGCTGTACATCCTGTTCACCAAGCTGTTCGAACAGAATAAGGTGATCAACCAGGGCAAGGCGGTCGACGCGAACTTCTGGCGTGCGCCGACCCTCGCCGAAGGCATGAACAAGCTCGAAAAGAACAGCGCCTATCGTCAGGTCGTCGAAGACGGTCTGCGCGCCAACGAAGAGCATAACAAGCTGACCGACCCGGTCGAAGCGCATGACTGGATGCACGGCACGCTCGAGCGTTCGCAGAACCACATCAACTCGAAGCTCAACGGCGGTCTCGCCTTCCTCGCGACCGTCGGTTCGACCGCGCCGTTCGTCGGCCTGTTCGGTACGGTTATCGGTATTCTTCGCGCCCTCGTGAAGATCGGTGCATCGGGCCAGGCCTCGATCGACACCGTCGCCGGCCCGGTTGGCGAAGCACTCATCATGACCGCCATCGGTCTGATCGTCGCGGTTCCCGCGGTTCTCGCCTTCAACTGGCTCCAGAGCCGCAACAAGGCGATTGCCCGCCGTCTGTCGACCTTCTCGAACGACGTCCTCGGCTCGATCATGTCGGGCGGCCAGGTGAAGCCGGCGGTTGCCGCTGCGCCCGCCAAGGCTGCTCCCGCCGCCGCGCCGAAGAAGGCCTAAGACTCTCGCGCCCCGTCGGCCGCTCAGGCGATCGGCGGGGCCGCTGGACACGGCGAAAAGGCGCGCTTCGGCAGGCTTTTCGCAGGTCCATGACAGTAATTTTGTGACAGGATGCTAATCCTATGGCGATGAGTGCAGGCGCAAAGGGCGAAGATGCCCCGATGTCCGACATCAACACGACGCCGCTCGTGGATATCATGCTTGTGCTTCTCATCATCTTCCTCATCACGGTTCCCGTGGTGTTGGAGACGGTGGAGCTCAAGCTGCCCGACGTCGCTTTTGAGCCGACGACGACGAAGCCCGAGAATGTGAACATCTCGGTTCGAGCGGGCGCAACCCCCGGTAGCTGCGAAGTATATTGGGGCCAGGCTCCGGTCGATTCGCGCGAATTGCTCAAGCGCGGCCAAGACAAGCTTGAAAAGCTTCTCAAGGATATCGGCGGGCCCCAGAATATCACCGAAGAGAACTTCCCCGAAGTGCATATTCGCGGCGACATCAACACGCCGTACCAGTGCATCGGCGGTGTGATCTACACGATGCAATATGCCGGTTTCCAGAAGATCGGGTTCATTTCGGAACCTGCCCCTGGTTCGGCCACGCTGGGCCGCCTCTAAGGCGGTCCGCCAAGGAATGAAGGAATAGTCTCATGGCTATGGCTGTTGGGGATCGGGACGATAATGAACCGATGATGGAAATGAACACGACGCCGCTGATCGACGTCATGCTCGTTCTCCTCATCATGTTCATCATCACCATTCCGGTCCAGACCCACGCGGTGAAGATCGACCTGCCGGTTCCGACCGATTCGAAGAACAATGTCGACCCGGAAAAGAACAAGATCATGATCGACCCCGCGGGGACGGTCACATGGAACGGCGTTCCGGTCGATCTGGCGCAGCTTTCGGATTATCTCGAGCAGACGAAGGCGCTGCCGGTCGAACCCGAACTGCAGATCCAGCCGGACCCCTACGCCCGCTATATCGTGGTCGATCGCGTCATGGCGGTCGTGAAGCGTAGCGGCGTCGGCAAGCTCGGCTTCGTCGGCAACGAACAATATGCGCGCGTTTTCTGATCGCTAGATCAGCGATGCGCCAGCGAAGGGCCGCGGAGCGATCCGCGGCCCTTTTGCTTTGCCGGGCGTGAAAGCGCTTGGCGCGGCGGCTTTGGCGGGGCATCCTGCGGGCCTGGGAACGAACGCCGCGCCGCGGCGTAGGATTCCCGCAAGCGCCGTACCGCGCGCCAGATGATGGGGAGCCGATCGATGAAGCCTGCCGCCACTTTTCGCCCGACGATGACCGCCGCGCTGTGCGCCGCCTCGCTGCTCGCCCTTGGCGGCTGCGCCAGCGGATCGAAGGGGCCGACGACGACGATGCCGCCGTCCGATGCCCATGCCCAGCTTTACGACGCGTCGGGCGCCGACCGTGGGCGCGTCGATATCTACAAGGACGGAACGGGCCTGCGCATCGAACTGGTCGCGCGCGGCTT
>NZ_MEFH01000183.1:0-5786 GCF_001725095.1 Sphingopyxis sp. SCN 67-31
CGGGCTGGAGTGCCCCTCAGGCGAGTCGCTTGTCAACAGGGTGAATCGCAATTTTATCAACAGTCGGGGGTGCGTCTGGGGATATCTTGCCGCATTTCCTGGAAAGCCGAACTTCGTTCAGTCCGCTTCGCCTAGCTGCTCGCGCTCGCGTAGTCTTTCGGCGTAGCGGTAGCTTGCTTCCATGGAGTGATAGGTATCGGCGTAGCGATCGATGTCACCGAGCGCGCATTCGACCTCATACTCCACCGAGTGCGGCGACGAGCCCGGACGCTTTCGACCCAGCCAGCGCTCCAGCTTGTCGAAGCGGCTCTGCATCCCCTGCACGCTGCATGCAATGCGCAGATCGTCGAGATTGCTACTCGTCCGATTGCGGCTCCAGGCCCTGCAGGCGAACTCAAGCTCTTCACCCCGCGTCGGAGGGCGGTCGCTGAGATCGGCTCCACCATCTTTCGTGAGAGTGGGGTCGGCCTGTACATTGGCAAGGCCCGCACTGAGTGCCTCGCAGAGTTCGCTATGATATTCATCCCGGCGCGCGGCGTCCCAATCATAGGGGCCAGCGCCGACGAAAAGATGCGGCAGCTTGAAATGCACCCGCACCGCCTTCGGCAGCATCTTCTCGATCCGGATCACTCCGCGGATGACATCGAGGAGGTGCTCGGCGTCGATCCCGGCCCACGGCCGCGCAAGATTCTCGAGCGCGCTGAGGTTCGAATTGGTGGGCGTGTCCCCCGTGTTCCAGTATCGCATAGTCAGTGCTTCCGTTTCTCTTTGGCCTTGATCCCTAGAATGGCTTTCGCCTCGGCGTTTGCGCCCTTCGCAATCTGATCGAGGCGAGCCTTGAAAATGGGATCGGCGAGGAGCTGGGCCTTTGGCCCTTCGCCGGAATCGCACATAATGGCGTAAAAGAGCCGATAGAGCGTCTGCGCTCGCTCCGCTTCCTCGATCGCCGCATCGAAATCAGGCCGCCGATAGACCAGGATCTTCTCTTCATCGATTGGCATAGGCCGGATCACGCCGCGACCGTCGGGAAGTTCCTCCACGCGCTGGCGATGGCTGATGTTGTACTTCACGATGGTCTTGGGGTGGGTGAGCAGGATCGCTTCCGTGAGTTCGGAGCAATGCCCCCAGATACGATGGGCAAAATGATTGCGGGTCTTGCGCGACTCCTCTGCGACCGAGCCGATCGCCTTGAACAGCAGTTGCTGCCACTCGGGGAGCGCTTCGTGCGCTGCCGCATCAAGTGCGCCCCGCTGTGCTCCGGCTCCGACCAGCGAGAGATACATTGCAGTGCCGACCGCAATGTCGCTTTTCAGCATCCGGCTGAGGATCGAGGCAATATCGCCATCGATATGCGCCCACAGAGCAATTATATAGGCAACGTCGCTGGCGAACGGCGAATGGCGTAGAATGCCCGGCGCGAAAAAGACGCGGCCATCGGGCGATTCCTCAGCGAGCGTTTTGGGCACCTTTCCTCCTCTTTCGCGCGGTCAAATTCGTTGGCCACATTATATGGCGACATCGTCGCTGCTCCTAATTTTGGGTTACCGCTGGCGCTTTGCCCCCCGACCGGAAAGATGCCACATCCAAGTATCCCAGTTCTGCGATCCGCTAATTGCTGGATAAAAAGGAGCTTATCATGGACGAAGACGCACTTTTTGCGGTTGGTTCAATATTGGCAGCGCTCGGCGGCGTGCTGGAGCGAAAGGGTGTCTGCACGACCAATGAGTTTGCCGAAACGCTTGGCAGCGTGGCGCTAATGACGGCCGAGTCCGGGGATCAATATAAGAACCGTGCTGCCTATATCGGGAGCTGGGCGCAAATGGTGCGCGCGGCCGCCGAACATTCGGGGAGCGCGCGCGAACATTAACGATCCGGCCTCGGCATCGTTCATTCGGCACCGGCTTCGAAATAGGCGCGCATCCGGTGAGCGATGATCGGATCGAGCCGGATGAAAGTCCGGCGCCCGTCGATCGGATCGGGTACGCGGCGCGTAATGCCGGCATCGCAGAGGCGCTGCGCCAGCCGTAGCGCGCTGCTCATCGGGATCGAGGACGTGACGCATAGCGCGCTGATGGACAGGCGCTTTCGCTCGCATTCGTGAACGAAGAGATCGATCAGCATTTCCCATGCGGGATCGCCAAAGAGTTCAGGGGCCCCGATCAGTTGTTGGCGGAGGAGGCGCCTGCGCATCGCGGCCTTCGCATTAGCCAGCGCAATGTCCCCATGGTCGATGCGGGCGGGACCTCCCGGACTTCGCAATGTGAAGGAGGCTGACGGAATCGGCGTCCCCGCAAGAGTGTCGTTGCTGATGACGTGATGGCAGTGGGTTGATGTCACAACGATGTGGTCGATGATCTCGACGTTGAGCGACCGTCCGATCATTTCGAGCTTCCGCGTCGCCTCGATGTCCTCGACGCTGGGGCGATGGTCGCCGCTCGGATGGTTGTGGACGAGGATTAGCCCGGCGGCATTGAGTTCGAGCGCACGCCGGAAGATCGTTCGGGGGTAGATGGCAAGCTGCGCAAGCGTGCCGCTTTGCAAAACCTCGTCGGCGAGAAGATGGCGCCCACCGTCGAGGAAGAGGATACGGAGCCGTTCGTCGGAGAGCGAGCCCATCGACATGATGAGGTAGGAGCGGAGCCTCCGGTCGAAGGGATCGATGCTGATACCTCGAAGATCGCCGGAAAGGCTCTCGGTGGCGAGCTTATGTGCCTCGAGAATGACCTCTGCGACCTGCGGCGCGTCACCAATGACGCGAGCGAGCGCTTCTGGCGACTGCGCCCAAATGCGGCTGATCGAATGAAACGCGACAAGTAGCCGGTCCGCTAAGGCTTCGCAGCGTTCGGGCTCGATGGTCGCAATAAAATGTACCAGGACCGATCGCTGCCGGCTCGAGCCAATCGCTTTTGGTGATGCCAGGTTGCGGCCACGAGGAGCGGCGGAAGAAGCCAGGATGCAGCGACCTGCATCGTCAGATACGCTATTGGGTGGAGTTCCATGTCGATCGCGCGGGTCGTGTGAGCCAGTAGCGGAAGACATTGCAGGACTGCCGCCAGCATGGGCCAGAAGCGATAGGCCGTCAGCGCTACGGTCATCGTCGCGGCCGCCGCTATCAGATCGATCAGCAAGTGACCCGTATCGACCGTGACAAAGTTCACCGCAAAAATCAGGTGTAGAGCCTGATCGGAAATCAGCATGAACAGGAGAATGGCTGCCACCGCTCTCTCCGGGCCGCCGCCCTTGCGGAGAGCGTAGACGAGAGCCACCAGCAGCAATGTCACGAAGATTGCGATCCGCAGCATCGCGCTCATTCACCATGCCGATGGCCCATCGTCAATGTCGCTCAGCTCACCAGGGAAAGCTTTGCGGGGCCGGCTTCGGCAGCTGCGGGGCATTCGTGAAGGTCGAGGCCTGACGTTTCACGGCCGATATCGGCAAGGTCGCCATGAACACGAAGGATGTCGCCGCTCACCCCGACCAGCGCCAGTTGCGCTTCGGCGATGCGGCGGATCGTCGCATGTCCCTTGGCAGCAGGGACGCCGGCCGTATCTCGACGGGCAGTGACGACCTCCGCCATCAGCGACGAAACGGCGATGAGGGCGCCATCGATCTGCGCTTCGGCTGCAGGCACCACTCGCTGCAACCGCTCCGCGGCAACGCTGTTCAAATTTTGCATAGACTCTCCTCTCCGGAGAAGCGCGCTGCGCTCCCGGACCATGGTTCAACACGATATGGGATCAGGCCGAGGCGAGCCGGGTCAGCGTCTGACCGATCGACAGGCCTGCGATGACCATGAGCAGGACCGCGATGAGCAAGCTCACGACGATCACGACCCGGGCCTGAGGCCTATAGTTCGGCCTCAGCAAATCCCTGAACGGAGAGCCTTCGCTCCGAGACCCGGCTCGACTTGCCAAATTATCGTTCAGATGCAGCAAGCTAGCGGGGTCACCGTCCGGGAAATCGGATGGCACCAGTTCGGGGGTTGGCGGTAGTATGACCGGATCACATGGTATCCGATCATAGGTCTGGCGGAGCCGCGCATAGATGATCGCGGTCTCGTCGCGGTTGGCCGCGCCCAGCGTGTCGCGTGCGGTGGTGAGCCGCAAATCCACCGCCTGCTTCGATATGTCGAGGTCGCGGGCGATCTGTTTCGAGGTTTTTCGTTCCAGCAGCAAATCGAGACAGGCCCGCTGCTTTTCTGTCAAGCGCGTCCACCTCAAGAACTCGTCCGAATGCTGCGACCCCGAATCACTCATCCTGACACTGTTGTCAAAATCGCGCTCGGCACAACCCGCCGACCTTCATTTAATCGCTTCCGAATCGGAACTGATCGCATCGCGGCCTACGCCATTCCCTGTCTTTCTTACCCACAGTACGACGCGCGCAAATCTCTGTTGAAAATAGTGAATCTTTGCGTCTCTTACTCATCCCCGTCGAGCCGGGCGCCTTTGCCCGGACCATCCAACGGGGACTATCATGGGCGCAGAACCGGTCCGTTTCGAGGCGCAGGGACGTGGTGCCCGCATGCTGCGGACAGCGCTTGGCGGCGCGATTGCCGAGTGGCTTGCCGACCCCGCGGTCATCGAAATCATGCTCAATCCCGACGGCCGGCTCTGGGTCGATCGTCTCGGCGCAGGGATCACCGATAGCGGTATCCTGCTCGCGGCCACCGACGGCGAGCGCATCATCCGGCTCGTCGCGCATCACGTCGGCGCCGAAGTCCATGCCGGGTCGCCGCGCGTGTCGGCCGAACTTCCCGAAAGCGGCGAGCGCTTCGAGGGCCTGCTGCCGCCCGTGGTCGCGGCGCCGACCTTCGCGATCCGCAAGCCTGCGGTCGCCGTCTTCTCGCTCGGCGACTATGTCGCAGCCGGCATCATGTCCGCACCGGCGGCCGAGGCGCTGCGCGCCGGGGTCGCCGCGCGCCTCAATATCCTCGTCGCCGGTGGCACCGGGACAGGCAAGACCACGCTCACCAATGCCCTGCTCGCCGAGGTCGCCAAGACCAGCGAGCGCGTCGTCCTGATCGAAGATACCCGCGAGCTGCAATGCGCCGCTCCGAACCTCGTCGCGATGCGCACCAAGGATGGGGTCGCGTCACTGTCCGATCTCGTCCGCTCCTCGCTTCGTCTTCGGCCGGACCGCATTCCGATCGGGGAGGTTCGCGGCGCCGAGGCGCTCGATCTTCTGAAGGCCTGGGGCACCGGACATCCCGGCGGCATCGGCACGATCCACGCAGGCAGTGCGATCGGCGCGCTCCGCCGCATGGAGCAGCTCATCCAGGAAGCCGTGATCACGGTCCCGCGTGCCCTCCTCGCAGAAACGATCGATCTCGTTGCCGTTCTCGTGCGCGACGGGGCCGGCCGACGCCTTGCTGAAATGGCGCGCGTCGACGGTCTCGATGCGTCGACCGGCGACTATCGCATCACCCCCCTCTTTACCCCCGAAGGAGACTGACCATGACGCATGCCGCCCGGCAGGAAGCACCGCGCTTCCTGCTCACCTCGACCGCCCTCTATGTCGCGCTCGTGACCGCCTTGCCCGCCCGCGCGGGTGGGTCGTCGATGCCGTGGGAAGCGCCGCTGCAGTCGATCCTCGAAAGCGTCGAGGGACCGGTCGCAAAGGTGATCTCGCTGATCATCATCATAATCACCGGGCTGACCATCTCGTTCGGCGACACGTCGGGCGGTTTTCGCCGCATGGTCCAGATCGTGTTCGGGCTGTCGATCGCCTTCGCGGCGTCGAGCTTCTTCCTGACCTTCTTTTCCTTCGGCGGCGGAGCCGTCGTC
>NZ_MEFH01000184.1:0-5785 GCF_001725095.1 Sphingopyxis sp. SCN 67-31
CCAGTTCCTCGGCCATGCTGGGGTGCAGGGCGACCGTCGCGTCGAAGTCGGCCTTGGTCAGCCCCGCCTTCACGGCGACGGCGGCGGCCTGCAAAATTTCGGGGGCGTCGGGGCCGATCATGTGGAGGCCGACGACCTGGTCGGTCGCCGCATTGACGACCATCTTGTACAGCGCCCGTTCGTTGCGGCCGGCGAGGACATTCTTCATCGCCCGGAAATCGCTGGTATAAATGCGCACAGCGCCCAGCTTGTTGCGTGCCTCTGCCTCGGTCATCCCGACCGCGCCGATCGGGGGATGGCTGAACACCGCGCTCGGCACATTGGCATAATCGACCGTCGTCGGCTTGCCGCCGAAGACACTGTCGGCGAACGCCTGTCCCTCGCGGATCGCCACCGGCGTCAGCTGGATACGATTGGTCACGTCGCCGACGGCATAGATGCTCGGCACCGACGACTGGTTATTGTCATCGACCTTGACCGCACCATCCTTGTCGAGTTCGACTCCCGCCGCTTCCAGGCCCAGTCCCTTGGTGTTCGGTACCCGCCCGGTCGCGACGAGCACCGCATCGGCGGCGATCGGATCGCAATTTTCGAGATGGACCATCAGCGATCCGTCGTCCTGCTTCTCGATCGACTTGAACGGCGCGTTGAAGCGGAATTCGATCCCCTTGGTCATCGAAATCTGCAGCAGACGGTCGCGGATCTGCTCGTCATAGCCGCGCAGGATCGCGTCGCCGCGGTTGACGATCGTCACCTTGCTGCCGAATTCGTTGAAGATGCCCGCAAATTCATTGGCGATATAGCCGCCGCCAGCAATCACCACGCGCTTCGGCAGACTGTCGAGGTGAAACACCTCGTTCGACGTGATCGCATGTTCGCTGCCCGGAAATTCGGGGACGAAGGGCCAGCCGCCGGTCGCCACCAGAATGCGCTCGGCGGTGAGTTCGGTCCCGTCGGCGAGCCGCACCTTTTGCGGACCGACGACGGTCGCGCGCGTCTTGAGGACCGTAACCTTGTGATTATCGAGCGTCTGACCGTAGAGACCTTCGAGACGCGTTACTTCGCCCAGCACATTGTCGCGCAGCCGTTGCCAGTCGAAATGACAATCGGGAACGTCCCAGCCGAAATGCCGCGCGTCCTTCAGATCTTCTGCAAAGTGCGCACCATAGACGAGCAGCTTCTTGGGCACGCAACCACGAATGACGCAGGTGCCGCCGACCCGATGCTCCTCGGCGACCGCAACGCGCGCGCCGTGTGACGCCGCGACCCGGCTCGCGCGAACGCCGCCCGACCCGGCGCCGATGACAAACAGGTCATAGTCGAAATCGCTCATGGAATTACCTCTGACACTTGTCGCTGACATTCGCGGCGGACGCCTATGTGGTTACGCCGCGCTGTCTTGCCAATCGAATATTTGGATTAGCGTGATCGCTTCGAGTCCTGAACCTAGTCCCCCAGCGCGGCCTGCATCAGCGCTTCGGTCGCCGGATCGAACTGCACTGTGCCTTCGGCCAGCCCCTTCGCCATTTCCTTGCCCAGCTCGACCCCGAACTGATCGAAGGGATTGATACCGAGCAGCACGGCGTTGGCGAAAACGCGATGCTCGTAGAAGGCGATCAGCGCGCCCAGACTGTGCGGCGTCACCTGTTCGAGCAGGATCGTCGTCGACGGGCGGTTGCCGGGATAGGCGCGCGCGCCATCCTCGCTCGCACGGCCGGTCATCAGCGCCGCGCCTTGTGCGATGCAGTTGGCAACCAGCGTTTCGTGGTGCGCATCGTCGAGGATATGATCGGGTTCGCGGGCGACGACGAATTCGACCGGGGTCAGATGCGTGCCCTGATGCAGAAGCTGGAACACCGCGTGCTGCGCGTCGGTGCCGACGCCGCCCCATGTGATCGGCGCGCTCTGCTGCGCGAGCGGCGCACCGTCGAGTGTCACCCGCTTACCGTTCGATTCCATTTCGAGTTGTTGCAGATAGGCGGGCAGCAGCCGCAGGCGCTCGTCATAGGCAAAGACAGCGCGCGTCTGGCAGCCGAGCCGGTTGGCGTAAATCTGGTCGGCGAAGGCGGCGAGCAGGCAGATATTGTCGGCGCCGTCGGCAAGCCGGAAATGGCGGTCCATCTCCGCCGCGCCTTCGAGCATGTCCTGGAAGGCGTCCCAGCCGAGCGCCAGCGCGGCTGGAAAACCGATCGAGGACCAGAGCGAATAGCGCCCCCCGACGGTTTCGCTGAACGGCAGGATGCGCGTTTCGTCGATACCCCATTCGACCGCGCGTTCGGGGTTGGCGGTCAGCGCGATGAAACGCCCGACCGGATCATCGACGCCCGCCTCCTCGAGCCATTGCAGCGCCGAGGCCGCGTTGAGCAGCGTCTCGGTCGTCGTGAAGGTTTTCGACGCAACCGCCACGAGCGTATAGGCCGGGTCGAATTTGGCAAAGACTTCGGCGAGCGCGGCCCCATCGACGTTCGAGACGACGGCGACGTCGTAGCGCGAGCCGTGCCGCCCCAGCGCATCGATCAAGAGGTCGGGGCCGAGCGCCGAGCCGCCGATGCCGATGTGGAGCAGATGGCGGATTTCGCCGAACGCATCGGCCTCAATCGCGTCGATCAGCATCCGCATCCGCTGGTGCAGCATCTGCGCGCGGTGGACCGATTCCGGCGCGCCGTCGCCGCGCTCGGCGCTATGCTCGGCGGCACGGTCCTCGCTCGGATTGGCGATCCCGCCCGAAAACAGCGTGCGGCGGCGCCCCGCGAAATCCTGCGCCTCGGCCAACCGGTTCAAGATCGCAATTGCCGGATCATCGAGGTGCGTCTTGGCAAAATCGAAACGGATATCGGCAACGCTGCGCACCAGCGCCTGCAAACGCGCCGCGGGATCGGCAAGCACAAGGTCGGAAAGTGTCTGGGGCTGCCAGTCGGCGAGCGCCTGCCATGCGTTTGCGGCCGTGGTCATCGAATATTCCTTGCTGCCCCTTCGTATCGGACACGGTCGAGCCGTCCATCGGCAAGGTGCCTTACGGATGGGCATCCCGACGACGCTCGACGCGAACGGGGTTGATAGGGTTCGCCAACCTCATAAGCGTGCAGGAGCGCCCATACCAGCGTCATCCGCCGATATTTGCTTGACGCGCAGACCTATTCACCGTCAATGCGCCCCCATGACCGATGCCAGCATACCCGCCGAAAAGCCCGCCCCCGCGACGCCCGAACCCGCGCCCGTATCCGCCAAGGAAGAAGCGGTCGACACGATCCGCTTTCTCGCGCTGCTCGCGATCGCGGTGCTGATCTTTCGCAGCTTCTTTCTGTCGCCCTTCAACATTCCGTCGGAATCGATGCAGCCGCGCCTGCTGATCGGCGACTATCTGCTCGTGAACAAGATGGCTTACGGCTATTCGAAATACAGCCTGCCGTTCAGCGTGCCGCTGATTCCCGGCCGCATTTTTGCGCGCACGCCCGATCGCGGCGACGTCGTCGTGTTCAAGGCGCCGCCGGTCAACGACAATGATTATATCAAGCGCGTGATCGGTCTGCCCGGCGACACGATCCAGGTGAAGGATGGCATCGTCTGGTTGAACGGCAAGCCGCTGAAGCGTGAACCGATGGCCGATTTCGTCATTCCGGTGACGCAGAACATGATCGACGCCTCGCGCGCCAACGGCACCCTCCCCTGCTATTCGCCCGAGTTCGAAGAGATCGGCGCGAACGGCCAGCGTCAGTGCCGCTACAAGCGCTTCAAGGAAACGCTGCCCAGCGGCAAGAGCTACGCGATCCTCGATATCACTTCGATCCCCGAGGATAATACCGCGCCCGTGACCGTGCCCGCCGGCCATCTGTTCCTGATGGGGGATAATCGCGACCGCAGCGCCGACAGCCGCTTCCCCGCCGTCGAGGGTCAAGGCATCGGGCTGGTGCCCGAGGAAAATCTTGTCGGCCATGCGCTGGTTACGATGTTCTCGACCGACGGGTCGGCAAGCTGGATCAACCCGATCAGCTGGTTCACCGCGGCTCGTTGGAACCGCGCCGGGGAAGGCTTTTGAACGAAGGCGTCTCCGCGGAAACACTTGCCGCCATTACCGGCGCAACGCCCCGCGACCTTGGCCTCTACCGCGAGGCGCTGACCCACGGCAGCAGCGGTGCGGGCGATTATCAGCGGCTGGAATTTCTGGGCGACCGCGTGCTCGGGCTCGTCATTGCGTCCGAATTGTTCGCCCGCTTTCCGAAGGCTGCCGAGGGCGAATTGTCGTCGCGGCTGCACGCGCTTGCGTCCGGCGAAACCTGCGCGCGGATCGCGCAGGCGCTCGATCTCACCGCGCATGTCCGGTTCGGCGCGCAGGCGATCGGCGACGGCGGGCGGCATAGCGACAATATCGCCGCCGATGTGCTCGAAGCGCTGATCGGCGCGCTGTGGCTCGACCTTGGCCAGGACGCCGCGCGGGCATTCATCGTCCGCAATTGGGGGAGCATGATCGAAGGCCAGGTCGCCGCGCCCAAACATCCCAAGGCGGCACTCCAGGAATGGGCGCTCGCCCGCAAGCGCAAGCCCCCCGAATATCGCCTCGTCCGCCGCGATGGCCCCGACCACGCCCCGCGCTTTCGCGTCGCCGTCGCGATCGGCAAGCTCGCCGAGGCCGAAGGCGACGGCCCCTCGAAGCAGGCTGCCGAGAAGGCGGCCGCAACCGCCCTGCTCGAAATCTTGACCCAGGAAGACGTAAAATGACCCAGCGCTGCGGTTTCGTGGCGGTCGTCGGCGCCCCGAACGCCGGCAAATCGACCCTCGTCAACGCCCTTGTCGGCCAGAAGGTCGCCATCGTCAGCCCCAAGGCGCAGACGACGCGCACCCGCCTGATGGGCGTCGCGATGGACGGCGACACGCAGATCATCCTGATCGACACGCCGGGCATCTTCGCGCCCACCCGCCGGCTCGACCGCGCGATGGTCGCCGCGGCGTGGGGCAGCCTGGAGGAAGCCGAAGCCATCCTTGTCATGGTTGACGCCGCGGCCAAGCTCACGGGCCGCGTCGAACGCGTGCTGGAAGGAGTCGCGAACCGGCCCGAGAAGAAATATCTGGTGCTGAACAAGGTCGATCTGACCAAGAAGGACAAGCTGCTCACCATCGCGACCGAGCTGAACGCCCGGCTCGCCTTCGACGAAACCTTCTTCATCGCGGCGAGCAGCGGCGACGGCGTGCCCGAGCTCAAGGCGCACCTTGCCGCGCTGATGCCCGAAGGACCGTGGCATTTCCCCGAGGATGAAGTTAGCGACGCACCCGAGCGGATGCTCGCGGCCGAAATCACGCGCGAGCAGCTCTATCGCCAGCTCCATGAGGAATTGCCCTATCAGTCGACGGTCGAAACCGAGTTGTTCAAGACCCGTCCCGACGGCAGTGCCGAAATCCACCAGCAGATTTTTGTCGCGCGCGACAACCAGCGCGCGATCGTCCTCGGCAAGGGCGGCGCCCGCATCAAAGAAATTGGCGCAAAAGCCCGCGCCGAGCTCGCCGAACTGATGGGCCGCAAGGTCCACCTTTTCCTGCACGTCAAGGTCAAGGAAAATTGGGACGAGGACCGCGGCGTCTATCGCGACATGGGCCTCGACTGGGTCGATTGAGCGGCGATATGGCGCACGACCCCTTCAACACCCCCGGCGACCGGTTCCGAGCGGTCTTCCGCTATTGGCAGGCCTATCTACTCATCGCGGTGCTGATCGCGCTCGTCATCGAGCGCGACCGTTTCGCGAGCAGCGGCAAGGACCATCTCGTCGCCGGCGAAGTCATGCGGATCGAAACG
>NZ_MEFH01000185.1:0-5776 GCF_001725095.1 Sphingopyxis sp. SCN 67-31
AGCTGCAGCCCCTCGGTAAAGCCGCCGAACATCGCGAGCGTGCGCGCAATATCCTCGTCGCTGTCGACGCCGAAGGTGCCGAGATAGTCGTGCTTGGCGCGCATCTCGTCATATTCGAGGAACATGCCATATTCGCTTTCGGGCATGCCGATCGTGTCGAGCAGGTGCGAATAAGCGGCGATGTGAACGGTTTCCATGTTGCTGAACGCGGTCAGCATCATCTTGACCTCGGTCGGCTTGAACACGCGGCCGTACTTGTCGTGGTAGCAATCCTGCACCTCGACATCGGCCTGGGTGAAGAAGCGGAATATCTGGGTGAGCAGATTGCGCTCATGGTCGCTGATCTTCTGCGCCCAGTCGCGGCAATCCTCGCCCAGCGGCACTTCCTCGGGCATCCAGTGGATCTGCTGCTGGCGCTTCCAGAAATCATAGGCCCAGGGATATTCGAAGGGCTTGTAGGTCTTGCGGGCTTCGAGCAATGGCATCGGCGTTTCCTCGGATCAGAATGGCTTGTGATTATTGGTCAAGACGACGTGACTCGGTGACGGGCAAACCCGCCTCGGTCGGAACATAGATCAGGCTGGCCTTGGTCCCTTCGAGCGCCTGAATTTGAAGATAGCGCAAATACCCCTCGGGGCCACCAAGGCTGTCCTGCAAGATAGCGTTAGCCTGAGCAGCGCCCTTGGCACGAATAACCTCAGCATCGGCAAGCGAGATGGCGCTTTCCTTTTTTGCGCGAGCTTCAAGTATTGCGACTTGGCGCGAGGATTGCGCCTCGGCTAGCGCCGCCTCGCCCGCCAGGCGTTGCGAATAGACGCGATACTGCGGATAGCCGATCAGGAAGACGAGCAGTAGAATGATCGCTGCTCCGACCGCCGCGAGGGTACAACCCGCATTCTTGTTCATGGGGTTAGATCCTTATTGGCAGGCCAGACACTCGTCATAATCGGTGCTCTCGGCCGAAAGCTCGAACTTCGCCGCCTCGGGCGTGTTGTCGGCCTCGACCCCGCCCGCGAAGCCGGCGCGCTGCACCGATTTCGAGCGGAGATAGTAGAGCGATTTGATGCCGAGTTCCCACGCGCGGTAGTGGAGCATGAGCAGATCCCATTTCTCGACGTCCGCCGGGATGAACAGGTTCAGCGACGCCGCCTGATCGATATAGGGCGTGCGGTCGGCGGCGAGTTCGAGCAGCCAGCGCTGGTCGATCTCGAAGCTCGTCTTGAACACATCCTTTTCGTCCTGCGTCAGGAAGTCGAGGTGCTGGACGCTGCCGCCGCGCTCGAGGATCGAGTTCCAGATATTGTCGCTGTTCTTCGCCTTGTCGACGAGCAGGGCTTCGAGGTGCGGGTTGCGGATCGAGAAGCTGCCCGAGAGCGTCTTATGCGTGTAGATGTTCGCCGGGATCGGCTCGATACACGCGCTGGTGCCGCCGCAGATGATGCTGATCGACGCGGTCGGCGCGATCGCCATCTTGCACGAAAAACGCTCCATCACGCCCTGGTCGGCGGCGTCGGGGCAGGGGCCGCGCTCGTTGGCGAGCAGCATCGACGCCTGATCGACCTGCGCGCGGATATGCTTGAAGATGCGCAGGTTCGACGACTTCGCCATCGCGCCCTCGAACGGCAGGCCGCGCGCCTGGAGGAAGCTGTGGAAGCCCATGACGCCGAGGCCGACCGAGCGTTCGCGGCTGGCGCTATATTTGGCGCGCGCCATTTCGGGCGGGGCGCGGTCGATATAGTCCTGGAGGACATTGTCGAGCATGCGCATCACATCTTCGATGAAACGCTTGTCGCCGTTCCACTCGTCCCAGGTTTCGAGGTTCAAGGACGAGAGGCAGCAGACCGCGGTGCGATCGTTGCCGAGATGGTCGCGGCCCGTCGGCAGCGTGATTTCCGAGCAGAGGTTCGAGGTCGACACCTTGAGCCCGAGATCGCGATGATGCTTGGGCATCATGCGGTTCACCTGGTCGATGAAGATGATGTAGGGCTCGCCGGTCGCGAGGCGCGTCTCGACGAGCTTCTGGAACAGCGAGCGCGCGTCGACGGTGCCGCGGACGCTCTGGTCCTTGGGCGAGCGGAGGTTGAATTCCTTGCCGTCGCGCACCGCTTCCATGAATTCGTCGGTAATGAGGACGCCGTGGTGGAGGTTCAGCGCCTTGCGGTTGAAGTCGCCCGACGGCTTGCGGACCTCGAGGAACTCCTCGATCTCGGGGTGCGAGATGTCGAGATAGCAGGCGGCCGAGCCGCGGCGGAGGCTGCCCTGCGAGATGGCGAGGGTGAGCGAGTCCATCACGCGGACGAAGGGGATGATGCCGCTGGTCTTGCCGTTGAGGCCCACGGGTTCGCCGATGCCGCGCACCGCGCCCCAATAGGTGCCGATGCCGCCGCCGCGCGAAGCGAGCCAGACATTCTCGTTCCAGGTGCCGACGATCCCTTCGAGGCTGTCGTCGACCGAATTGAGGTAGCAGCTGATCGGCAGGCCGCGGCCGGTGCCGCCGTTCGAGAGAACGGGGGTCGCGGGCATGAACCACAGCTTCGAGATATAGTCGTAGAGGCGCTGCGCATGCTCGGCATCGTCGGCATAGGCCGAGGCGACGCGGGCGAAGAGATCCTGATAGGATTCGCCGGGGAGCAGATAACGGTCCTGCAAGGTTTCCTTGCCGAAATCGGTCAGCAACGAATCGCGCGACGAATCGGTAACGACCTCGAACCGGCGCGCATGCACCTTGGGCTCCGACGAATCGTTGAGCTTTGCGGCGGGTACCGCAGCCTTTGATTCGGCGCCCGATTCGGGCGCTGCCGGAGCGTCATTCTTCGTCAGTTCTGCCGTCGCCACGTCGCCTGTCTCCACCCGTTCGGTCTCGCGAAAATCCATGTTTCAATGCCCCGTTTTCCGACCGCGCAGCGGCGCAGTCTGTTCCCGTCTTGTTCGACTCAGGGCGAAGCCCCAGCCTAGCACCATTCGACCGCCGGGTGGCACTTATTTTCGGACGCAAAAAGCTGCTTCCCGCCCCCATATGGGATGGAGCGCGGAAATCCGCCACTTTCGGCCGCATACTAATTCTTGGGGTGCCCCCGTGGTCTACCCACCATCTATAGTGCCACGTCGGCGCGACGATGCAAGAGAGTAAATGACAGATTAGGGACTCGGTTCGTCGCTGATTTGATTCAACTCGTCGATGGAAAAGCACGCCTCAGGGGGTGATCGCCAGCGTTTCCGCGGGGTTCGGCCATATGTGGCGAAAGAGCATCGCTGTCGCAAAAAATCGGAGCGGCGGCACAAGATATCGCGGTGCTTCGGAAGGAGAGCTTCGCCCCAAAAGAAAAGGCCCCGGCGATGCCGAGGCCCAATCTTTAAATTCCTAGTGCGGGTCAGGCCTGCGCACCACCGTTGCCGGTGCCGCCGCCGCCCAGGAAACGCCAAAACCAACCCATGTCAGATCTCCTGTCGGTACTGCCCACGAAGAACAGTTAACGGAGCATATACCTTAATCGACATGGTAAATCGAGTCTTAACTATAAATTCCCTGCCAATCTGGCAGCTTAGGCGCGGCGGCTGTCGGAGGGGGGGGAGAGGCTGGCGAGAAGGTCGCCAATTAGCTGTGGTTTACCAAGCAGATAGCCCTGGCCGATATCGCAGCCAAGCTGGTCGAGGAGCGCCATCGTCTGCGCATCTTCGATGCCTTCGGCGACTGCGGTTGCGCCCAGACGGTGGGCGAGATCGATGGTCGATTTAACCACTTCGAGGTTGCGCTGCGAATCGCGCATGGTCATCACGAATCGCTTGTCGATCTTGATTTCGTCAGCCTCGATTTCGGTCAGATATTCGAGGTTTGACTGCCCCGTGCCATAGTCGTCGATCGACAGGCGCATGCCGGCGCGGCGGATTTGCGCCAGCGTCTGGCGGGCCTGGAGGCTGTTTTCGATCTGTGCGGTTTCGGTGATTTCGATGGTCAGCCGTTCGGGCGGCAGATGATGCGCGCTGAGCATGACGCGGATCGTCGAGACGAGATCCTTGTGATCGAGCAGGGTCGCCGAGAGATTAACCGACATGTGAATTTCAGTGCCGAGTTTCTGCAACTGCGCCGCCGAACGGATCGCCTGGTCCATGACGAACAGGGTCAGGCGATAGATGTCCTGGCTCTTTTCGGCCTGAACGATGAATTCGTCGGGCGAGATCGGCCCGCGCGTCGGATGCGTCCAGCGCACGAGCGCCTCGACGCCGACGAGCTGCCGCGTCGCGATCCGGTATTGCGGCTGGAAGGCGACCCAGATGTCGCCCGCGTTGAGTGCATCCTCGAGCTGCGAGTGGAAGCTGAGCTGCCAGCCGGCATCGTCCTTTTGCTGCGGCGTATATTTGGTCCACAGCACGCGGCTGCGGATCGATTTTTCGGCGGCGACCAGCGCGGCGGCGAGCCGCTGCGCGTTCGAGCCTTCGAACTCGTCATTGACCCCGAACGCCATCGACACGTCGACCTTCAACTCGTCGATGGTCAGCGGCGCGTTGAACAGCGCCGCGAGTCCCATGAGCTGCGTTTCGATCTGGCTGTGCTGATAATAGGGGACAAGCCATGCGAAGGTGCCGTCGAGATCGTGATAGAGGGTGGTGTCCTGCGACGCGAGCTGAAGCCGGCGGGTGACCTGCTCGACGAGCTTGCTCAGCCCTTCGCCCGGGATGAAGGCCGCAAGGTCTTCGAAATTGACGACTTTGGCCGCAATGACGGTCGCACTGCCATAGGATGCCTGTGTCCGCAGCGCCTCGAAATTGGGCAAGCCCGAAACGGGATTTTCATGCTGCGCCGATTTGCGGCGGCTGGCGCGGGCGACGTTGGTGCTGATCGTGGCAATCAGGAACAGGCTGGAGCCGATCGACACGGTAACGAGCATCGGCATGAGCGCGACTTTGACGACGATCAGGCCGAGTCCGGTGGCAACGGCGATCCAGTTGAAATGGCGGGTTCGCCGGAACGCAAGCGCACCGATCAACGCGGCGGCGGTCAGCGCGAGCGCGGGTATCCAGCCGATATCAATCGGCTGGCCGCGCTTCAGCGTCTCGCCGCCGATCAGATGGATAAAGGCGCCGGGTATCTTGTCGTGGCCGGGGAGATAGTGGGTATCCTGATACGCGGTTGCGGTTGCGGCGAAGATGACGTCCTTGCCCGCGAGCTCGCGGGCGCCGACTTGTCCGGAAATGACGTCGATTGCGCTATATGTCCTGATTGTGTCGGTGTTGTACGACAGATCGAGGGCATAGGTGCCGACCCCGGGATTGCGAACATTCGCGAGCAGCGAGGAAAAGGTCGGAATGTCACGACCGTTGACGTTCAGCGCCGTCGGCAAGCGCCAGACTTGCCAGAATTCATATTCCCAGCCGATGCAGGCGAGTTGCGCCGCCGTCCCGAACGCGGGGCTTGGAAAGCGGGTGAGCTGTGAGTCGCCGAGATCGGCCGACTTGGCTTCGACCGCGAGTACCGCTCGCGAGCCCATTCGGCGGATCGCGGCGGTCATTGTCGGAAAATCGCGATCCGCGCCGCGGCGATCGAAAAGGAAATCGACGAAAAGCCGCTTCGCACCGGCACGATTGACCCCATCGA
This sequence comes from Sphingopyxis sp. SCN 67-31, assembly GCF_001725095.1. Lineage (NCBI taxonomy): Bacteria > Pseudomonadati > Pseudomonadota > Alphaproteobacteria > Sphingomonadales > Sphingopyxidaceae > Sphingopyxis > Sphingopyxis sp. SCN 67-31. The sequence goes on from NZ_MEFH01000185.1 coordinate 5,594, forward strand.
CGACCCGCGCATGTTGGGCCATCGAAAAATCGTTCTTTCCCATGCGCTCAAGCGTCTTGTCGTCAAGCGCGACGATGACGATGTCCCCCGACACCGGGCGCCAGGCAACGCGGCCTACCGCGCTTTCGATAATGCGATCGATCGGTTCGGCGATCGACGACAGGCCCGCGGCCACGCTGAGCA
>NZ_MEFH01000186.1:0-6394 GCF_001725095.1 Sphingopyxis sp. SCN 67-31
CCGCTCCGCTTAAAGGTAGGATCGCGATTCCCGGCGACAAGAGCATTTCGCATCGCGCCTTGATGTTGTCGGCGCTCGCGGTCGGCACCAGCCGCGTGAGCGGGCTGCTTGAGGGGCATGATGTCCTCGCCACCGCCGCGGCCATGCGCGCGATGGGCGCGAGCATCGACCGTACCGGCGCGGGCGAATGGGTGATCGACGGCGTCGGCGTCGGCGGCCTGCTCCAGCCACGCGAAGCGCTCGACATGGGCAACAGCGGCACCTCGACGCGCCTGCTGATGGGCCTTGTTTCCAGCCATCCGATCACGACCACTTTCGTCGGCGATGCCAGCCTGTCGGGGCGCCCGATGGGGCGCGTCATCGATCCGTTGTCGCAGATGGGCGCTGACATCTCGGCCTCGCCGGGTGGCCGCCTTCCCTTGATGGTGCGCGGCCTCGCGCCCGCGGTGCCGATCGAATATCGGCTTCCGGTCGCCTCGGCGCAGGTCAAGTCGGCGATCCTGCTCGCCGGCCTCAATACGCCGGGAATCACCACCGTGATCGAACCCGTGCCGACGCGCGACCATAGCGAACGGATGCTCAAGGGCTTCGGCGCCACGCTGGACGTCGAAGTAGAACCCGACGGCACCCGCTGGATTTCGGTGATGGGCGAAGCCGAATTGCAGCCGCAGACAATCGTCGTTCCGGGCGACCCCTCGTCGGCCGCCTTCTTTATCGTCGCGGCGCTGCTCGTCCCCGGATCGGACGTCACCATTGCCAATGTCGGGCTCAACCCGACCCGCGCCGGCCTGGTCGAGGTATTGACGGCAATGGGCGGGGATATCGACCTGCTCGATGCGCGCGAAGTCGGCGGCGAGCCCGTCGCCGACCTGCGCGTCCGCCACAGCCTGCTCCGCGGCATCGCGGTCGATCCGGCAGTCGCGCCGAGCATGATCGACGAATATCCGATTCTCTTCGTCGCCGCCGCGCTTGCCGAGGGGGCGACGGTGACGACCGGCCTCGACGAGCTGCGCGTCAAGGAAAGTGACCGGCTGTCGGTCATGGCCGCGGGCCTCGCGGCGATCGGCGTGCGGGTCGAGGAGAGCGAGGACGGCCTCGTCATCCACGGCACCGGCGGTGACCCGCTGCCCGGCGGCGCGACCATCGCCGGCCACCTCGACCACCGCATCTGCATGAGCTTCGCCATCGCGGGCCTCGTCAGCAAGGCCCCCGTGACGATCGACGATATGGCACCGGTCGCAACGAGCTTTCCCAATTTCGAGGCGTTGCTGGAGGGCCTGCAGCGATGAACCGTCGTCCCATCCTGTCCATCGCGGCCCCGATCGCGCTCCTCAGTCTGAGTGCCGGCGCGGCTGGCGCGCAACAGGGCGCCATCCTTCCGACAACCGCCGACACGGCGGGCGCCTTTGCCGATACAACGCGCGCGCCGGACCCGACGGCATCGGTCACCAGCGCGACGTGCGACGGCGACGTCGAATATTGTCCGAGCAGTGCGCAGCTTCGGGTCGACCGGAGCTTTTCCGATTATCCGATCGATAGCCGTGCGGCAGACGCCGGCAGCGGACTTCGGCCGATCGACGACGAGCCCTGCATCCCCGACGAGGGCTGCGAACGGCGCGACGCCGCCGGTGTGCGTCATTTTCTGTACGGAGACGGCGCCGACGACCTCCGTGTCATGATCAAGACGGTGGAGGCAAGCGAGTTCGAAGGGCGACCGATCGGCGCGCTCGATATCGGGACGGCGCGCGACCAGTCCGAGGTGATGGCCCGGGTTCGCCGCTTTCTGCCCGATGTGGCGTTCGACTGCGACCCGTCGCTCGTGTCGGGAAACGTCGGCCCCGTCGAATGCGGCGCGACGCTCAACCCCGGCTGGGTCGAAATCGGCTTCGACCACGATGGCCGGCTGCTCCGCGTGCGATTTGACGGTTATCAGTTCATATGAGCGCCTATATCTCCTCCTTTGCCGCGAACGCGATCGGCATCATCGGCAGCATCCTGTTCATCGCTGCATTCGCCTATGCGAACATCGCCAAGAGGCTGGACCAGCTGCTGTTCAATGCGGTGAACCTTGTCGGCGCGATTTTGCTGCTGATCTCGCTGTCGGTTCATTTCAACTTGGCGGCGTTTCTGCTCGAAGCGGCTTGGGCGCTGATCGCTTCCTGGGGCTTGCTGCGCGCCCTCCGCGCGCGCCGTACCCGCGGTGATTCGGCATGATTATCGCGGTCGACGGCCCTACTGCGTCGGGCAAGGGCACCATCGCCAAGGCGCTTGCCGAGCATTTTGGCCTCCCCGTGCTCGATACCGGGCTGCTCTATCGCGCTGTGGGCTATCAGACGCAGCTCAATCATGGCGATCCGGACAAGACGGCCGACGCCCTCGTCGCCTGCGATTTTCCGGACGCCTTGCTCGACGATCCCGCGCTTCGCTACGAAAGCACGGGCAGCCTCGCCAGCCGCGCGTCGGTGCATCCTGCGGTGCGCAAGGCGCTGTTCCAGCGGCAGGTCGATTTCGCCAACCAGCCTGGCGGCGCCGTGCTCGACGGGCGCGATATCGGCACCGTGATTGCGCCGCACGCCGACGCCAAGCTGTTCGTCACGGCGAGTGCCGAGGAACGCGCTCGCCGCCGCCATGCCGAGATGCTGGGGCGCGGGGTCGAAATCGGCTATGACGCGGTGCTCGCCGATGTTCGCGCTCGCGATGCCCGCGACACGGGCCGTGCCGACGCCCCCCTGCTCCGTGCCGACGATGCGATGCTGCTCGACACCTCGGCGATGGACCGCGATGCCGCGATCGCCGCCGCCATCGCCTTCGTCACCGAACGGACAAAGGCGCGCGGCTGACAGGAGCCCGCGGCCGATAGGGCTTTTCGCCTTGCCGAAAGCCGCGTTCGCGACTATACGCGCGCCGTCCGACGGGCCTTGTGGCCGGTCGAGGCACGGACGAACCGCCGCTCCATATCGAGCGTCGGGCGTGATGGGTTATTCCCGTCGCGCCCTTTTTGCTTTGCCCGTGCTTCTGCCGCCAACCGGTCCCGAGGATGTTCTGCTTTGCATCCGGCGGGCAGGACGGATCGGCCACAAGACCAGCGGAACCAACCGCTTGGCCGGAACAAATGAAGTAAGGAAGAACCCATATGGCCTCTACGGCTTTTCCGTCGCGCGACGATTTCGCCGCGATGCTCGACGAATCGCTGGGTGGTGCTGATGGCGGCTTTGAAGGCCGCGTCGTCAAGGGCACCGTGACCGCGATCGAAAATGACCTGGCAGTGATCGACATCGGCCTGAAGAGCGAGGGCCGCGTGCCGCTTCGCGAATTCGCGATGCCCGGCCAGAAGGCCGACCTCAACGTCGGCGACGAAGTCGAAGTCTATGTCGACCGCGTCGAAAACGCCAATGGCGAAACCATGCTGTCGCGCGACCGCGCTCGCCGCGAAGCCGCCTGGGACCGCCTGGAAGAAGAATTCAACAAGGAAGCCCGCGTCGAAGGCGTTATCTTCGGCCGCGTCAAGGGCGGCTTCACCGTCGACCTTGGCGGCGCCGTGGCGTTCCTTCCCGGCAGCCAGGTCGACATCCGCCCCGTGCGCGACGTCGGCCCGCTCATGGACCTGCCGCAGCCGTTCCAGATCCTCAAGATGGATCGCCGCCGCGGCAATATCGTCGTGTCGCGCCGCGCCATCCTTGAAGAAACGCGCGCCGAACAGCGTTCGGGCCTGATCCAGAACCTCGAAGAAGGCCAGATCATCGAAGGCGCGGTCAAGAACATCACCGATTATGGTGCGTTCGTCGACCTCGGCGGTATCGACGGCCTGCTCCATGTCACCGACATGAGCTACAAGCGCGTCAACCACCCGAGCGAAGTCATCAACATCGGTGACACGGTCAAGGTGCAGATCATCCGCATCAATCGCGACACGCAGCGCATCAGCCTCGGCATGAAGCAGCTCGAAAGCGATCCGTGGGAAGGCGTCGCCGCCAAGTACCCGGTCGGCGCGAAGCTCACCGGTACGGTCACGAACATCACCGACTATGGCGCGTTCGTCGAACTCGAACCCGGCATCGAAGGCCTGGTCCACGTCAGCGAAATGTCGTGGGTCAAGAAGAACGTCCACCCCGGCAAGATCGTTTCGACGAGCCAGGAAGTCGACGTCATCGTCCTCGAAGTCGACAGCGACAAGCGCCGCATCTCGCTTGGCCTCAAGCAGGCCCAGTCGAACCCCTGGGGTGCCTTCGCCGAAGCGCATCCGGTTGGCTCGGTTGTCGAAGGCGAAGTCAAGAACGCGACCGAATTCGGTCTGTTCGTCGGCCTTCCGGGCGACGTCGACGGCATGGTTCACATGTCGGACATCGCGTGGGGCATCTCGGGCGAAGAAGCACTGCACCTCCACCGCAAGGGCGAGAATGTGCAGGTCGTCGTTCTCGACGTCGACGTCGAGAAGGAACGCATCAGCCTCGGCATCAAGCAGCTTGAAAAGGGTGCTCCGGCCGTCGGCGGCGGCGTCGCCGCTTCGGGCTCGCTGAAGAAGAACGATGTCGTCACCGTCTCGGTCCTCGAAGTCCGCGACAACGGCCTCGAAGTCCAGGCCGGCGAAGATGGCGCCACCGGCTTCATCAAGCGCGCCGACCTCGGCCGCGACCGCGACGAACAGCGTCCCGAACGCTATCAGGTCGGTCAGAAGTTCGACGCGATGGTCACCGGCTTCGATCGTTCGAAGAAGCCCAGCTTCTCGGTCAAGGCGATGCAGATCGCCGAAGAAAAGGAAGCCGTCGCACAATATGGTTCGTCGGATTCGGGTGCGTCGCTCGGCGACATCCTCGGCGAAGCGCTGAAGGCCGGCAAGAAGGATTAATCCTTCCCCGCTTTTACGGCGAAACAAAAGGCCCGCAGAGTGTCCCTCTGCGGGCCTTTTTCTTTCAGCGATATGTTTTGAAAGAACCCTGAATCATGATAGGTTCCATGCCGCGTTGGGAGGGGTCCTCACGCTGTGGAACCGGCAAAGACCGGATGGCCTGCGCCCGTGGGGCGCGCGTGATAACTAGGGGAAGCTGATGATCCGGTCGGAACTGGTTCAAATGATCGCGAGTGAAAACAGCGATTTGCGCCTCGAAGAGGTGGAACGCATCATCGATGAATTCTTCGATGCTATCGTCGAGCAGCTTGCGGCGGGGGGCCGCGTCGAGCTGCGCGGCTTCGGCGCCTTCTCGACCCGCGAACGCGAGTCGCGCACCGGGCGCAATCCGCGCACCGGCGCGCCGGTCGCGGTAAGCGCCAAGAGCGTGCCCTATTTCAAGCCGGGCAAGGAAATGCGCGAGCGGCTGAACGGCTGAACGGCCAAGCCAAAGCCAGCCGCAGAAAAGACCGGTTTCGCGGGATTTTTCTGCGGCCTTCCTGTCAATCAACGGAGCGCGGGGGCTCAATGCTTGCGCCGCGCTTCCTGCTTGCCGACATCCCGACAATGCGCACTCCCATATGCTTCCTGATATGGTTGCCCAAAGCAGGCGATCAATCCATCGACCACATCGAGATTCTGCGGCCAAGACGGCGGGACACTGACCTGCGATCGATCAAGTGTATCGAAACCCGGCGGCATGGGCGAGTTGGCAAGACGGTCCCGCGCCTCCTTCAGCGCATCCATGTCTCCCTCCAGAAACGCGATCGTTGCCAAGACATATTGGTTCCAAGGCAGCGCGTAGTCGGTCCAGCCTTCAAAGCCCTCGGGGCCCTTCTCCGGCTTGATCGACTGGCGCATCAGGCGAGTGGCCTGCGAAACCGCGGAGCTGCGCCTCGTGCCATTTGAAGGAAGGCAGCTGCCACTGTCGCACCAATGTTTCTCGGTGACTTTCGATATATAATGCGATCGCATCAGCGGCGGCAGCTTGGCATCCGTCTCGATTGGCGAGCTCTCGCCAACCGGCCTTGTCATCCTGATCGAACATATTCGGATCAAGTTGCAGTATGGCGTTTCGGTCATAGGCACACGCCGCGCGTTCTTCGGCCTCTACGTCGGCTGTTGTAGGAACGAGGAAGAACGCCAAACCTGCCAACAGAATCTTTGGAGTTTTCATCTCCGCTTACTCCTTAGCGATCTTGACGCTCGCCATGCACGCCCTCAGTTCTTGAGCCGGTAGCCCGTGCGGAACATCCAGAAGATCAGGCCGAGGCACAGCGCCAGAAAGAGCGCCACCGCGCCCATGCTGACCTCGATCGCCACGTCGCCCTGTCCGAAAAAGGTCCAGCGAAAGCCGCTGATCAGATAGACGACGGGATTGAACAGCGTCACCGCGCGCCACGCGGCCGGCAGCATGTCGAGCGAATAGAAGGCGCCGCCCAGGAAGGTCAACGGATAGACGACGAGCAGCGGGATCACCTGCAGCTGTTCAAAGCTCTGCGCCCAGAT
>NZ_MEFH01000187.1:0-5677 GCF_001725095.1 Sphingopyxis sp. SCN 67-31
AGATGAGGTGGATGAGCGTGAGCGCGAGGCCGATGGCCAGCGGCGCGAAGCCCGCGGGTGCGCGGCCGTCGGTCGAACCCATGATGACCCACAGGAAACCCGCGGTCAGCACCACCTCGATAATCAGCGCCGACCAGATGTCATAGTTTCCGGGCGAACCTTCGTCGAAGCCGTTGGCAGCGAGGCCCTTGGTCGCAAGATCGAAATCGGGGTTCCCACTCGCGATATAATAGAGGAGAAAAGCGGCGACGATCGCGCCCAGCACCTGCGCGACGACATAGAGTGGAATGTCGCGCGACTGAAAGCGGCCGCCGGCCCACAGGCCGACCGTGACCGCGGGGTTGAGATGACAGCCCGAGATATGGCCGATGGCATAGGCCATGGTGACGACCGTCAGGCCGAAGGCGAGCGCGACGCCGAGCAATCCGATGCCGACATCGGGAAAGGCCGCCGCCAGAACCGCGCTGCCGCAACCGCCGAAGACAAGCCAGAATGTGCCGATAAACTCGGCCAGACCCTTTTGCATATTGGTCATATGGACCCTCCCTCCCGCCCGGGGCCGGAAGCGCCGCGGGCGCGGGAGCAACCCTATCACAGCCGATGCCCTCGGCAAGTCTTTGTAAACCATATGTCCCGCGGCGGGATTCAGGCCGCAGCGACGGTCTCGACGAACTGGCTCGCGCGCTGATGCAGCGATCGCGCCGCGCGGGTCAGCCCCGACGACAATTCGCCGAGCGCCACCGCCTCCTGTCCGACCGCCGCGGCGCCGCGGCCGATCTGATGGACGCGCGTGTCGATCTCCTTCCCCGCAGCAACCGCCTGCTCGACATAGCTTGCGATCAGCAGGGTCGTCGCGCTCTGGCCGTCGACCGCCGTATCGACGGCATCCGAAAAGGCGTTGTTCGCCTCGATCGCGCGTTCGACCTCGGCAAAGCCTTCGGCAACCTGCCCGACGATTTCGCGAATATGGTCGATGAAGGGCGAAATGTCGCTGGCCGCGGCACGGGTCTGCGCCGCGAGATTCTTCACTTCCTGGGCAACGACAGCGAAGCCGCGCCCCGCCTCCCCCGCGCGCGCCGCCTCGATCCCGGCGTTGAGCGCCAGCATGTTGGTGCGGCTCGCCATGTCGATGATGAGGCGCAACATATGCTCGATCGACTGACTCGCCTCGCGCAGCGCGGTCGCCCGCTCGCTCGCCGACCGGACGCGCGCATGGGCGTCACGCCGCACGTCGCGCGCCCGGGTGCCGTCGGCGACGATGCGCGCCATGCTGGCGGCGAGCCCGCGCCCCCGATCACCAAGCTCCTGAAGCCCCGCGAGCGTCTGGGCGGTTGCGCCCGCGACCGATACCGCGTCGCGCCCCGTCTCGTCGGCACGCGTCCCCAGTCCCTGCGCCACCGCCTCTGCTTCCCGCGCCATCTCGGCAAGCGTCGCGGTCAGCGCGCTGATATCCTGTTCGAAGCGGCGCCCGCTTGCTTCGACCGTCGCGGCACGCGCGCTGCGTTCCTGCGCCACCTCGATCTCGCGCAGCATGGCCAGCTTCGACAATTGCGCCGCGTCGAGCGTTTCGACGAAGCGCCCGCGATCGACAAGCACGAGTTCCTGCGCCGCCGACTGCGCCGCGATCCGCAGCAGCGCGGCGGTGCTCTCGCCGACATCGGCGATCTGGCACGGATCGATGAGCGAGGCGATCGATCCCCCGATCGACGGGTTTTGCATCAGCGAAAACCAATAGGGACAAAAGAGCAATTCGCGCACGCGCTGTTCGCGGATGATTCCGACCGGATGGCCCGCCGCGTCGACGATCGTCAGGACGCGCAACTGCGGCTGCGCCCGGAAAATGTCGATCACCGCCGACAGATGCGCATCGTGCGCGATCGCCATCGAATGTCCGGTCGCGGGGGCCAATAACGGATCGGGGGGCGTCATCTGTCTCTCTTGACTGCAAAGCGATGCAGGGCGACCTAGTCCAAGAGAGTAAATGCGAATTTAACCATTTGTTTCAGTGATATGACAGAAGCGCCGAAAGGCTGCACTTTTGGCCGCAAGCCGCTGGCCATTGCTGCGGCAATGTGCAACGCCGGACGCCGAGGAGAAGGACGATGCGGATATGGGTCGGGGCGATGCTGGCGCTGCCCTTGCTGGCGGGCTGTATAAGCACCGTGAAATCGGTCGTCACCGCGCCGGTGAAGGCCGCGGGACAGGTCGTCGACTGGTCGACCACCAGCCAGGACGAGGCCGACCGCAACCGCGGCCGGGCGATGCGCGAACGCGAGGAGAGGCTGGGCAAGCTTTCGCGCCAGCGCGACAAGGCGGCTGAAAAATGCGAGCGCGGCGACCACGATCAATGCCGCCGCGCCGAAGTGCTGAACCATGAAATCGAAGCGGTGATGGCCGAACCGATGTAAGCCCGGCGCGACCCGGTCGCCTCCATTGCAAGGGCCGAATAATCCCTACTTCCTTGCGCGCTATCGCGCTTCGGTAATGTCGCCCGATCGGTCGCCCAGCAGATAGCGCGGGCCGGCGCCGCGCTGCGCCGCCTTGTCGCGCGCGTTATAAAGCCCGCACTTCTTCAGGCTGAGGCAACCGCAACCGATGCAGCCGTCCAGCAGGTCGCGCGTCCGTTCCAGCGCCGCGATCTGCGCGTCGATCCGCGCGCGCAGGCCGGTGCTGATCCGGCGCCAGTCGGCGGCATTGGGGGTACGTTCCGAAGGGAGGCGCGCCAGTTCCGCCGCGATCTCGTCGAGGCTGAGCCCCATCTGCTGCGCGATCAGGATGAACGACAGGCGCCGCGTGTCCGCACGCAGAAAGCGTCTTTGTCCGCCCGCGGTGCGCAGCGATGCGATCAGTCCCTTCGCTTCGTAGAAACGGATCGCCGATACCGCGACGCCGGTTCGTGCGGCAAGCTCGCCGATGGGCAGAAGGTCGGTACGGTGCACGAAAGCCCCCTTCGCAGAATATGCTTGATCTAAAGCTTGGTTGAGCTTTCATATCTGTCTGCGTCAACCCGAATCAGGAGTTTCAGCCCGTGACGCATCCCTTTATCGAACATGTGAATCTGACCGTCAGCGACCCCGAACGCAGCGCCGCGCTGATGGCGCGAATCTTCGGCTGGCACGAACGCTGGCGCGGGCCGGCGCGCGACGGCGGCATGTCGATCCACGTCGGATCGGATGAGGCCTATGTCGCACTCTACACCGGCCCCGACGGCCTTCATGCGAACGCGCATTTCGCGAAAGGCGAACCGCTCAACCATGTCGGCATCCAGGTCGACGATCTCGATGCGATCGAGGCGAAAGTGGTCGATGCCGGTTTGCGCCCCTTCAACCACGGCGATTATGAACCCGGCCGCCGCTTCTATTTCTTCGACCCGGACGGCATCGAATATGAGGTGGTGAGCTACGCCGCGCGGGCCGCGCGCTGAAGCGCGCAACATCGGGGCGGCTCCGCGCGTTAGCATGGCACAAGCAGAAAGGAGCCTCCCCGATGAGCAAGGACATCAAACAGCGTTTCTGGAAGGAAATGGCCGACAATCCCTATCTGATGGTCGCGCTCGACGCCGGTCACGCCCATGCAATCCCGATGACGGCGCAGCTCGATAAGGACAATGACGGCTATTTCCATTTTTTCCACGCCAAGAGTGGCCGTCTCGCCGCGGGCGGGCGCGCGATGGCGCAATATGTCGCCAAGGGGCATGACCTGTTCGCCTGCATCTCCGGCACGCTGACCCCGGTGACCGATCGTGCGACGATCGACAAATATTGGTCGAAGCCGGTCGAGGCCTGGTACGAAGGCGGCAAGGACGACCCGGACCTGCTGATGCTGCGCTTCGATCTCGACGATGCCGAAATCTGGACCGCAGAGGCCGGGATCAAGGGTCTGTTCCGCCTGATGACCGGATCGACGGTGAAGGAAGGTGAACTCGGCAGCCATGCCGAGGTGGCGCTTTAGGACGAAGCCGGCTCGCGCTCGCGGGCCTCGATCCCCATCTCCACCAGCGCATAGAGGACGCGGCGCGCAGCGGCGATGTCCTCGGCGCCGACCCGCGCCGCGAGCTTCGCGTCGATGGCATCGCGCGCCTGACCCTGGATCGTCGCCGCCTCGGCGCCGCGCTCGGTCAGGCGCACAGTCAGTCGGCGCCGGTCGGCGGGATCGGCCTGGCGCTCCAGATAGCCGCGCATGACGAGCGTATCGACAAGTTGCCCCGCCGCCTGCTTCGATATGCGCAGATCGCGGATCAGAGTCCCCAGCGGCACCTCCTCCGCCCCCAGCGCGAGGCCGCCGATCACATAGAGGCCATTGGCAGGAATGTCGTCAAATCCGGCGCGATCAAGCGCCCCCCGCATCGCTCCGCCATAGATGGTGCGCGCATGGCGCAGAAGGGCGGGCATAACGATCTCGCGGTGGCGGGCGGCGTCCGAAGTGCTCATTCGGCGAATATTTCCCGCTTCGGCCATTTAGTCAATATGATTTACTATCATTAAATTGGACTAATTTCGCCATTGGCGAAGCTGAAGCCATCGGCGCGATCGCGCGCCAGCAAGGCGGGGCCGTCGAGGTCGACCCATCGCGCCCGCTGCGCGAGCAGAAACGCCGGCGCAATCGCCAGGCTTGTCGACAGCATGCAGCCGACCATGATGCTCAGACCCGCCGCGTCGGCGGCATCGGCCAGCTTGAGTGCCTCGGTCAGCCCGCCCGCCTTGTCGAGCTTGATGTTCACGCCGTCGTAAAAGGCCCCGATGCGCGGCACATCGGCAGCGACATGGCAGCTTTCATCGGCGATGAACGGCAGGGGGGCATAAATGCCGTCGAGCAGCACGTCGGTGCCGACCGGCACCGGTTGCTCGATCATTTCGACTCCGAGGTCGGCGAGCGCCTCGGCCTCGGCAAGCAGGTCGAGCGCGCCCCAGCTCTCGTTCGCATCGACGATCAGGCGGGCGCCGGGCGCCGCCCCGCGCACCGCAGCAACGCGCGCGCGATCTTCGGCGTCGCCGGCCAGCTTGATCTTGAACAGGCGATAGCCCGCCATCACCGCTTCCTCGGTTCGCGCCGCCATCGTGCCAGGGCCGCCGAGCGAAATGGTGAAGGCGGTGACGCGCGGCGCCGGCGCTTCGCAGCCGGCAAGCTGCCACAGCGGGACCGCGCGCTGGCGCGCTTCGAGATCCCACAGCGCACAGTCGATCGCGTTGCGCGCCGCACCCGCCCCCATCAATTCCTGCACCGCTGCCCGCGCGGCCGCCGCGCCCAGCCCCGCGAGATGCGGCATGACGCGCAGCAGGGCGTCGCGGCAGCCGGCCGCATCTTCGCCCTGATAGTAGATCGGCGTTCCCTCGCCGCGCCCGGCGACACCGTCCTCCTCGACTTCGGCGACGACGACATCGACATGGTCGCTTGCACCGCGGCTGATGACGAATTCGCCCGCGACGGGCCAACGCTCGACGCGTGCGCTTTTCAGTTGGATAGCCATGCAGGAAGACTAATGTGCGACGCGATGACGGGCAAATCCCTTTCCGAACGCATTGGCGATCTGGGTCACCGACTCGCCGTCGAGGCGCACGCCGCGTGGCTTGCCGCGCGGGACCCGCGGACGCCGCTGATTGCCAGGCTGCTGGCGGTCGCCGTCGCCGCCTATGCGCTGTCGCCGATCGATCTGATACCCGATTTCGTCCCTGTACTC
>NZ_MEFH01000188.1:0-5625 GCF_001725095.1 Sphingopyxis sp. SCN 67-31
TTCGAGGCGCTGGCCGGGCAGATGTTCGACAAGGCGCTCCGCAAGATGATCGCCGCGTTCGAAACGCGCGCCGACGCGCTTTATGGTGCGGGAAGCGTGACATCCTCCGACGGACGCAGCGCGTCCTTGTCGGGCTGAAGCAGGTCGAGCGCGAACATCGTCGCGTGATGGCGGATCGTCGCGCGATCGGTCGAATCGAACTGCACCCGCTGGGTGAAATAATCATCGGGATCCTGGCCGCGCAGCGCGCGCGCGAACACGACGATGCCCACCGGCTTCTTGTCCGATCCGCCGCCGGGGCCCGCGATGCCGGTGATCGACACCGCAACGTCGGCATCGCTGTTCGCCAGCACGCCCGCGGCCATGGCCCAGGCGGTCGCCAGCGACACCTCGCCGAAGGTTTCCAGAATTTCGCTGCTGACGTCGAGCTGGCGCTTCTTGGCGTCGGCCGAATAGGTAATGAATCCGGCGCTGAAGACATCGGAACTACCGGGAATGTCAGTGAGCGCCACCGACACCATGCCGCCGGTGCAGCTTTCGGCGATGGCAACGCGGCGCCCCGCCGCGCGATTGGCGGCAAGAACGGACGTGGCGGCTTCTTCGCGCGCAGTTTGGCGCGTTTCGACGGCGGACGGCAAGGTTCAATTCTCCGGAAGTTCTAAAGTCGCGATGGCCTGTGCGGCGATCCCTTCGCGGCGGCCCGTAAAGCCCAGCCGCTCGGTGGTTGTTGCCTTCACACTAATGGTTTCAATCGAAATCGCAAGAATTTCGGACAGGCGCGCGCGGATCGCGGCGCGATGCGGACCGATTTTCGGTGCTTCGGCGATGATCGTCAGATCGACATGGGTGATCCGTCCGCCCCGCTCCGCGACCCGTTCGGCGGCAAAGGCCAGGAAGCGCCATGACGCCGCCCCGCGCCATTGCGGATCGCTCGGCGGGAAATGGTCCCCGATATCGCCATCGGCCAGCGCGCCGAGGATCGCGTCGGTCAGCGCGTGGAGCGCGACGTCGGCATCGCTATGCCCTTCAAGCCCATGACTATGCGCGATTTCAATCCCGCCGATCCACAGCGGCTTGTCGGGAACGAGGCGGTGAACGTCATAACCCATACCGACGGCGGTACGCATCGCGGCTTTGCCTCCTTCGAGCAGGGCGGACAGAATGATGAGATCGTCGGCATAGGTCAATTTGTGCAGCCGCGCGTCGCCCGGAACCGTTGCCACAGCATGACCGAGCCGGCGGACGAGTTGCGCATCGTCGGTTGCCGCCTCGTCGCCGGCACCCGCGTGAGCACGGCGCAGCGCACCGAGCCGGAAGGCCTGCGGCGTCTGGACGCGCGCGAGTCGGCGGCGGTCGGTGACGTCACCCGCCACCCCGTCAACCTCGGTTATCAGCGTATCGGGAACGGGCAGCGTCGGCGTCGCCGCGACAGCCCCCTCCGCAACGGCCGTGAGCAGCCGGTCGATCACCGCCGCCGAAACGCCGGGGCGCGCCGCATCATGGACGAGGAGGATCGCATCGTCGCTCCAGTCGGCCAGTGCGCCCAGCGCATTCGCGACCGACTGCTGGCGTTCGATGCCCGGCGCAGCGGTCGTCCAGCCGGCGGGAAGGGGGCCTGCCGCCGCCACGACGTCATCATCGCCGACGAGCACGCCTGCACCGATGGCGGGGTGCGCAGTGAACGCATCGAGGCTCCAGCGCAGCACGGATTTGCCGCCGATCGGGACAAGCTGCTTGGGACGCCCAAAGCCCGCGCGCGCGCCGACGCCGCCGGCGAGCAGCACGACAGCGACAGAGCCGGACGGCAGGGGCGCGGAGTCGGTCATGACGCGCGCCGGTTAGCGCAGCCGCGGCTTGCGGAAAAGCGCCTTAGCGTGTAGTGGCTGCACAAAATTTAGGCAATTTCAACGAAAGCTCCCCGTTATGGCGCCGCTCCGGCCCATCCAGATCGGCAATATCACCATCGCGGATCCCGTGATCCTCGCGCCGATGACGGGCGTCACCGATCTGCCGTTCCGCAAGATCGTCCGCTATTACGGCTCGGGGCTCAACGTCACGGAGATGATCGCGAGCCAGGCCGCGATCCGCGAGACGCGGCAATCGATCCAGAAAGCTGCCTGGGATCCGGTCGAGGAACCCGTTTCGATGCAGCTTGTCGGCTGCACGCCTTATGAAATGGGCGAGGCCGCAAAGCTCAACGAAGAGCGCGGCGCGGCGATCATCGACATCAACATGGGCTGTCCGGTGCGCAAGGTCACGAACGGCGATGCCGGATCGGCGCTGATGCGCGATCTCAAGCTGGCTGCGGCGCTGATCGAAGCCTGCGTCAAGGCGGTCAGCGTGCCGGTGACGGTCAAGATGCGCATGGGCTGGGACCATGACAGCCTCAACGCCCCCGAACTCGCGCATATCGCAGAGGATCTCGGCGCAAAGCTGGTGACCGTCCACGGCCGCACACGCAACCAGATGTATCGCGGCAGCGCCGACTGGGCCTTCGTGCGCCGGGTCAAGGATGCAGTATCGATCCCGGTGATCGTCAATGGCGACATCTGTTCGGTCGACGATGCGCGCTCCGCGCTCGATCAGAGCGGCGCCGATGGCGTGATGATCGGTCGCGGCGCCTATGGCCGGCCGTGGTTGCTGGGGCAGGTGATGGCGGCGCTGCGCGGCGAGGGCGAGCGCCCCGACCCTGGCATCGATGAACAATATGACGTCATTACATCGCATTATCGGGCGATGATCGACCATTATGGCGAAATGACCGGCGTCAATATGGCGCGCAAGCATCTCGGCTGGTATGTAAAGGGGCTCCACGGTTCGGCGGAATTCCGCAACCGCGTCAACCAGATCCCCGACAGCAAGGGCGTACTCGATGCGCTCGAGGAATTTTACGCGCCCTATCTGAGCAAGGCGGCTGCGTGAGCGCGTTGACGTCGAGCATCCCGACGTTCGACCATGACGAAATCATCCAGTCGCATCCGGTCGCGACGCTGCTGATCGACCGCGGGGCCGTCGTCCTGTTTGTCAACGCCGCAGCCGAACAGCTTTGCAATATCAGCCGGTCGGCGATGGTCGGGCGCGTCGTCTATGACGTCATCGGCATGGACCGCGGCTATCGTCAGCGCATGAACGATCCCGACACCTCGGCATTGTTCGCCCATCGCGCCGAAATCCGCATCGGCGGCGGCAAGTCGATCTTCGTCGATATGCAGATGGTGCCCTATGGCAGCAACGGCCACCGCATCCTCGCGCTCGTTCCGTCGCAAAGCGAAGCCGAGCTGATGGGCGGCGCGATCGGACGGTCGGGCCGCGCGGCGGGGGCCGCTGCCTCGATGCTCGCGCACGAAATCAAGAACCCGCTCGCCGGGATCAAGGGCGCCGCGCAGCTTCTCGCGCGCAAGACCGACGCAAGCGGCGAACGCTTCACGACGCTGATCTGCGCCGAGGTCGACCGGATCACGACGCTGATCGACCAGATGGAGCATTTTTCGCGCGGGCAGCCGATCGCCTGCACGCCGATCAACCTCTATCAGCCGATCCATCAAGCGCTGGAGGCGGTACGCGCGCGGCAATTGCCCGGGGTCCGCTTTTCGGAGGATTTCGATCCGTCGCTGCCGATGGTGCAGGGCAACCATGACGCCATGGTCCAGATATTGCTGAACCTCGTCACCAACGCCGGCGAGGCGCTCGGCGGGCGTGACGATGGCGTCATCCGCATCGCCACGGCCTATCGCCACGGCCTGTCGATCGACAATGGCGACGGTCGCGGCCGCATTGCGCTGCCGATCGAGGTCAGCGTCAGCGATAATGGCCCCGGCGTGCCCGCCGACATTCGCGACGACCTGTTCGACCCGTTCGTCACGACGAAGCGCGAGGGCAGGGGACTCGGTCTCGCGCTCGTCGCGAAGCTGGCGCGCGACATGGGCGGCACCGTCCAGCATGTCCGCGATGGCGAGTGGACGCGCTTTCGCGTCAATCTGCCCGCCGCGCAGCCGTCCGCGCGCAAGGAGCCGCGGCCATGACCACCGACAAGACGATCCTGCTGGTCGAGGACGATCCCGCGATCTCGCTCATCATCCGCGAGACGCTGGGCGACGAATGCGCGCTGTTCGCCGCGGTCGGCAGCATCGCCGAGCGCAACGCCTGGCTCGCCGATCATCGCCCCGACCTCATCATCACCGACGTCGTCCTGCCCGACGGCGACGGAATCGATTCGCTGCCCGGCGCGGGCGTGGCGCCCGAAACGCCGGTGATCGTTCTCTCGGCGCAGAACACGCTCGACACCGCGGTCCGCGCGCAGGGGATCGGTAGCTACGACTATCTGCCCAAGCCCTTCGATCTCGAGGAGTTGACCGCCAGCGTCCGCGCCGCCCTGGCGCGGGGCCGGCAACCGCTCGCCAAGGTCGACGCGGCCGAAACCGACAGCCACGGGCTGATCGGCCGCGCCCCGGCGATGCAGGCGGTATATCGCACCATCGCGCGGCTCGCCTCGAACGACCTTGCGGTCCTGATCCTCGGCGAATCGGGGACGGGCAAGGAGGTTGTCGCGCGCGCGATCCATGCGACGGGCCTGCGCCGCAATGGCCCCTTCGTCGCGATCAACATGGCCGCGATCCCGCGCGAACTGATCGAGGCCGAATTGTTCGGCCACGAAAAGGGCGCCTTCACCGGCGCACACAGCCGCAGCGCCGGGCGGTTCGAACAGGCGTCGGGCGGCACGCTGTTCCTCGACGAAATCGGCGACATGCCGCTCGAGGCACAGACGCGGCTGCTGCGCGTCCTGCAAACCAACGAATATTCGACCGTCGGCGGCAGTCAGGCGCTGA
The DNA here is from genome assembly GCF_001725095.1 of Sphingopyxis sp. SCN 67-31. NCBI lineage: Bacteria > Pseudomonadati > Pseudomonadota > Alphaproteobacteria > Sphingomonadales > Sphingopyxidaceae > Sphingopyxis > Sphingopyxis sp. SCN 67-31. Next base: position 4,827 of record NZ_MEFH01000188.1, read on the forward strand.
AAGCCGATGTCCGCGTCGTCGCCGCGACCCACCGCGAGATGCGCAGCCTCGTCGCCGAGGGGCGCTTCCGCGAAGATCTTTTCTATCGCCTCAACGTCATTCCGGTCAGCCTGCCGCCGCTGCGCGACCGGCGCAGCGACATCGCCGCGCTCGTCCGCCATTTTGTCGATACCGGGCGCCAGTCGGGGCTACCCGACCGCGAATTCGCGCCCGAGGCGATGCAGTTGCTCGAACGCCACGACTGGCCAGGCAATGTCCGCGAACTCGGCAATGTCGTCCAGCGCCTCGCCATTCTGGCGCGCGACACCGTCGTCACCGCCCGCGATGTCGAGACGGTGCTGCGCGAAAGCGGCGGCATGGCGCCCGCCTTCACCGCGCCGGCGGACCTGATCGCGCACGCGGTCGACGATTGGGCGCGCGAACGGCTGGCGGGCACCGACGGCGACGGCGCTATCCACAGCGACCTCGAAGCCATCGTCGAGGCCGCGTTGTTCCGCCGCGTGCTGCGCGAAGTACGCGGCAACCAGCTCGAGGCAGCCCGACGGCTCGGGATCAACCGCAACACGCTGCGCAAGCGATTGGGGCAACTCGACATCGATCCGGCGCATCCCTAGGCGCCGCATCGCACGCGCTCCCGTTGACCGGAAAAGCACACTTATCGGCGCGCCGGCGCATATTGTGTGTTTTCTATGCAACAGGATTGTCGTATCGCAGCCACAATGACGCAGCCTTTCCCCTCGGCTCTTGACGGCGAACCCGGTGATACGGACGCGCGGAGCGGCTGGTGGCGGTTCGGCGC
>NZ_MEFH01000189.1:0-5616 GCF_001725095.1 Sphingopyxis sp. SCN 67-31
CCCGACAGCCTGGGCATCTTCGGCTTTTCGTACCTCGATGCGAACAAGGACAAGATCAAGGCGGTTCCGGTGCAGGGCGTCAGCCCGACCTATGACACGATCGCCGGCGGCAGCTATCCCGGATCGCGCCCGCTGTTCATCTATATCAAGAAGGCGCATGTCGGCGTGATCCCCGGCCTGGCCGAATATGTCGCCGAATTCCTGAAGGGCGCGGCGAAGGACGGCTATCTGGCCGCCAAGGGCCTGGTGATCTCGCCCCCCGACGTGTCGGCGAAGGCCGCCGCCGCGGCGAAGGACATGACGCCGCTCGACGGTTCGGAGCTTAAATAATCTCCCCCGCCGGCGGCCGGGACGCGGGGGGCCACATCCCCCTGCCCCCGGCCGCCGCTTTTTGGGTCGCTCCCATCCCGTTCGTGTCGAGCGAAGTCGAGACACCCGTCGGGTCAGCGCATGGTCGAGGGGCATCTCGACTTCGCTCGATGCGAACGGACCAGAATGCGGGCGGATCGGAAATTATGACGCCGAGTCATCAAATTGCCACGCGCGGCCGCTTTGGGTTGCGGCGGGCCAGACGATAACGGGGACGATGTGACTTTCAACGCCGCCGCCTTATTGCTCCTGATCGCGGGGCTTGCGCTGATCGGCTGGCTGGCCGGCCGGGCGCGCTCGGCGCTGCTCGCGGGCCGCGCGGGCACCCGGCTGCATTCGCGGCCGCAATATCATGGCTGGTATGTCGCGCTGTGGCTGTTCGCGCCCGCCGCGATCTTCCTTGCCGTCTGGTCGAGCATGTCGCCGGCGCTGATCACCAATGCGGTGCTCGCCAGCCCCGAGGCGCAGAGCCTGCCCGCCTTCGGCTTCGAACGCGGCGCGATGCTGTCGGACGCGCGCGCCGTCGCGCAGGGCAAGCAGGCGGCGGTGCGCATCGCCGAGGCGGCACCGCTCGTCAAACCCTATGCCGATGCGACGCACCGTTTTGCGTGGATCGGCATCGCGGCAATGCTCGCGCTGGCGCTCGCCGGCGGGCTTTATGCCTTTACGCGGATCAAGCCCGATTTCCGGGCGCGGACGCGGGTCGAACGGATCGTGATGGCGCTGCTGCTCATCGCCTCGCTCGTCGCGATCCTGACGACCTTCGGCATCGTGCTGTCGCTGCTCTTCGAATCGATCCGCTTCTTCCGCCTCGTCCCCGCGACCGAGCTTTTGTTCGGCACCTATTGGAACCCGCAGAGCGGCGCGCCGCAGCCCGGCACCTTCGGCGGCATCCCGCTGTTCTGGGGCACGGTGCTGATCGGCGCGATCATCGCGATGATCGTCGCGATCCCGATCGGGATGATGACCGCGGTCTACCTCACCCAATATGCGGCGCCGACGGTGCGCAAATGGGTGAAGCCGTGCCTCGAGATCCTGGCGGGCGTGCCGACGGTCGTTTACGGCTATTTCGCGGCGCTGACCGTCGCGCCGGCGCTGCGCAATTTCGCGGTGATGCTGGGCGTGCCGAATGCGAGCACCGAAAGCGCGCTCGCCGCGGGTATCGTGATGGGGGTGATGATCATCCCCTTCGTCTCGTCGATGGCCGACGACAGCATCAACGCGGTGCCGCAGGCGATGCGCGACGGCAGCCTCGCGCTCGGCGCGACGCCGAACGAAACGATCCGCCAGGTGCTGATCCCCGCCGCGCTGCCGGGCGTGATGGGCGGCATCTTGCTCGCGGTCAGCCGCGCGATCGGCGAAACGATGATCGTGGTGATGGCCGCGGGCCTCTCCGCCAACCTCACCGCCAACCCCTTTGCCAGCGTCACCACGGTGACGGCGCAGATCGTCAAGCTGCTGACCGGCGACCAGGAATTCGACAGCGCCAAGACGCTCGCGGCCTTCGCGCTCGGCCTCGTGCTGTTCATCGTCACGCTGCTGCTCAACATCGTCGCCCTGCGCATCGTCAAAAAGTATCGCGAAGCCTATGAATAGAGACACCGCCCCGACCGACTGGAAAGGCGCGGCGATGCAAAAGCGCATCGCGGGCCGCTATGCCGCCGAACGCCGGTTCAAGGCGATGGGGCTGGGCGCGGTGCTGCTGTCGGGCTTTTTCCTCGCCTTCCTGCTGTTCGTGATGGTCGGCAACGGCGCGCGCGGCTTTACCTACACCCATGTCGCGGTGCCGATCGACTTCAAGGCGATGCCGCTGACGGTCGACAAGGCGCGACTGTCCGACGCCGACGCCGATCAGGTGATCGCCAACGCCGGGCTCGCCGACATCGTCGCCTTTGCCGCCGACGAGGCGCTGGGCAAGGACGGGTCGCAGCTGATCAGCGAAAATGCGTGGAAGGAAGTCCGCACCCGGATCAAGGCCGATCCCGAGCTGCTCGACGGCAAGTCGCTGTTCGAACTCCCCGCATCGAGCGCGGTCGACATCGCCGCCAAGGAAGGCGCGAAAGGCGCGCTGGGCGAACGGGTCGATGCGCTCGAAAAGGAAGGCAAGCTGTCGACGGGCTTTCACACGCCCTTCTTCAAAAATGCCGACGCGACCGATCCTGCCGTCGCGGGGATCTGGGGCGCGCTCAAGGGATCGTTGATGACGATCTTCATCGCCTTTCTGATCGCCTTTCCAACCGGCGTGCTCGCGGCGCTCTATCTGGAAGAATATGCGCCGAAGAACCGCTGGACCGACCTGATCGAAGTGTCGATCAACAATCTGGCGGCGGTGCCCTCGATCATCTTCGGCCTGCTCGCGCTCGCGGTGTTCATCAACTGGTTCGGCCTCTGCCAGGCCAGCCCGCTCGTCGGCGGGCTGACGCTGGCGCTGATGACAATGCCGGTGATCGTCATCGCCAGCCGCAACGCGATCAAGTCGGTGCCGCCGTCGATCCGCGACGCCGCATTGGGCGTCGGGGCCAGTCCCGTGCAGGTGGTGTTCCACCATGTCCTGCCGCTCGCCCTGCCCGGCATCCTGACCGGCACGATCATCGGCATGGCGCGCGCGCTGGGCGAGACGGCGCCGCTGCTGCTCGTCGGGATGCGCGCCTTCATCGGCGACGTTCCGGGCGGCCTCTGCTCGCCCTCGACGGTGCTGCCGATGCAGATTTTCCTCTGGTCGGACGAGGTCGATCGCGGCTTCGTCGAAAAGACGTCGGCGGCGATCATCGTGCTGCTGTTCGTGCTGCTGTCGATGAACGCGCTTGCCATCTATCTCCGTAACAAGTTCGAAAAACGCTGGTGAAAATGAGCTCCCTGACCATGACCAACGACGATCTGATCATCGCCGATCCCAAGATGCGCGCCGAGGGCGTCAATGTCTTCTACGGCGACAAGCAGGCGATCAAGGACGTGTCGATCGACGTCGGCACCGACCTCGTCACCGCCTTCATCGGCCCCTCGGGCTGCGGCAAGTCGACCTTTCTGCGGTCGCTCAACCGCATGAACGACACCGTCGCCAGCGCGCGCGTCACCGGCCGGATCGAGCTCGACGGCGAGGACATCTACGCGCCGTCGATGGACGTTGTGCAGTTGCGCGCGCGCGTCGGCATGGTGTTCCAGAAGCCGAACCCCTTTCCCAAGTCGATCTATGACAATGTCGCCTATGGCTCGCGCATCCACGGGCTTGCCGCGAACAAGGCCGACCTCGACGTCATCGTCGAGCGCGCGCTGACCCGCGCCGGCCTGTGGGACGAGGTCAAGGACCGGCTGGGTGAAAGCGGCACCGCGCTGTCGGGCGGCCAGCAACAGCGCCTGTGCATCGCGCGGGCGATCGCGGTCGACCCCGAAGTCATCCTGATGGACGAGCCCTGCTCGGCGCTCGACCCGATCGCGACCGCCAAGATCGAGGAGCTGATCCACGAACTGCGCGGCAAATATGCTATCGTGATCGTCACGCACAATATGCAGCAGGCGGCCCGCGTGTCGCAGCGCACCGCCTTTTTCCACCTCGGGACGCTGGTCGAATACGGTAAGACGACCGACATCTTCACCAACCCGAAGCAGGAACGCACCAAGGATTATATCACCGGCCGCTACGGTTAAGGCGCGGGCGAAGAAGGACAGGAACGAGAACGATGGCAGTTGTGAACGATCATACGGTCAAGGCGTTCGACGAGGACATCAATCGCCTCCGCGGCCTGATCAGCGAAATGGGCGGGCGCGCCGAACAGGCGCTCCTCCAGGCGATGACCGCGCTCAGCAAGGGCGACCTCGCCCTCGCGGCACAGGTGGTGGAAGGCGACAAGAAGATCGACGCGCTCGAAGCCGAAGTCGAACAGCTCACGGTGCAGACGATCGCGCTCCGCGCCCCGATGGCCGACGATCTGCGCGAGATGATCGCGGCGCTCAAGATCGTCTCCGTCGTCGAACGGATCGGCGACTATGCGAAGAATATCGCCAAGCGCGTCGCGCTGATGGACCAGACGCGATCGATCGAATCGATCCCGGTGCTGATGTCGATGTCGGCCATCGTCGCCGAGCTGATCCACGACGCGCTCGACAGCTTCGCGGCGCGCGACGCCGACCTCGCAGTGCGGGTCACGGTGCGCGACAAGAATGTCGACGATTTCTACAACAGCATCTTCCGCACGCTCGTCACCTTCATGATGGAAAATCCGAAATATATTACCGAGAGCGCGCATCTGCTGTTCGTCGCCAAGAATCTGGAACGCATGGGCGACCATGCGACCAACATCGCCGAGATGGTCTATTATGTCGTCACCGGTGAGCGGATGGAGGAGCGCGAACGCGGCGAAACGCCCGAAGACAGCGCGACGGCGGAGAAGGAGCAAGGCTGATGCCGCAGCCCGACCTGCTGCTGATCGAGGATGACGAGGCGATCGCCGAACTCATCGTCTGGCATTTCGCCCGCGAAGGTTTTTCGGTCCGCCAAACCCCCGACGGCGAGCAAGCGCTCGTCCTCGTCGAGGAACGCGTGCCCGACATCGTCCTGCTCGACTGGATGATCGAAAGCCTGCCGGGGATCGAGGTGTGCCGCCGCCTGCGCCGCAACCCGAAATCGGCGAATGTGCCGATCATCATGCTGACCGCGCGCGGCGAGGAAGAGGACCGCATCCGCGGCCTCGAAACCGGTGCCGATGATTATGTCACCAAACCGTTCAGCCCGCGGGAACTGGTGGCGCGCGTTTCCGCGGTGCTGCGCCGCCTGCGCCCGGCGCTGGCCGGCGAGATCCTGGCCTATGCCGACATCGAACTCGATTCGGTGGCGCACAAGGTGGTCCGCGGCGGTCAGGTGGTCAGCATGGGGCCGACCGAATTTCGCCTGCTGCGCCACTTCATGGAGCATCCCGGCCGCGTCTTTTCGCGCGGACAATTGCTCGACAGCGTATGGGGCCAAGATAGCGACATCGAACTGCGCACCGTCGACGTCCATATCCGGCGCCTGCGCAAGGCGATCAACCTGCCCGGCACCGCCGACATCATCCGGACCGTGCGATCCGCAGGCTATGCGCTCGACGCGGGGAAAAGCGTCTGATCGGGCAGAAGATTCGCTTGCGGGGCGGCTCTGCGAATGTCGGCTAACGACCGATTGTGTTGAAAAACTCGGCCTTGCAATGGCGCTAAAGTATTGATTCTATGTCTCCGCAGGCAAACGGAGATGTCATGATGATGGGTGAGCGGACG
>NZ_MEFH01000190.1:0-9124 GCF_001725095.1 Sphingopyxis sp. SCN 67-31
CAATATGAGGTGGCGACGGGAGCGATGATCGGGGTCGAGGCGCTGCTGCGCTGGCAACATCCCGAACTCGGCCTGCTCGGCGCCGGGCCGCTGGTTACCGCGGCGCGCGCGGCGCGCATGGAACGCGAGCTTGCCGAACATGCGCATCGCGTCGCGCTGACCGAGATCGCCGGCTGGCCGCGCGCGCTCGGCAAGCTTCGCGTGTCGCTCAACATCACCGCCGCCGACCTCGGCGATCCCGATTTCGCCGACCGTTTCGCGGCGATGGTGAAGGCCACTGGTGTCGATCCCGACCGGCTGACGCTCGAACTCACCGAACAGGCAATGCTCAGCGATCCGGCCAGCGCAGCGGCACAGCTTGCTCAAATCCGGGCGCTCGGCTGCGCGATCGCGATCGACGATTTCGGAACGGGCTATTCCAGCCTGTCGCTGCTCGCCCGGCTGCCGATCGACTATCTGAAGATCGACAACGGCTTTACGCGCACGATCGACGGCAGCGACCGCGACCGCATCGTGGTACGCGCGATCGTCGACCTCGCGCGGGCGCTTGGATTGCTCGTCGTCGCCGAAGGGGTCGAGAATGAGCGCCAGCTCGAGCGGCTGCGCGAACTGGGCGTTGCGACGTGGCAGGGCTTCCTGAAATCGGGGCCGGTGCCGGGAAGCGAACTGCCGGGGCTGATGGAATAAGTCCGCAATAGCGGCCGTTCTAGCCCGCCTGCCGTGCGAGTTTCCCCAAACCTTTCGACAGTTGCAGTGCGCCGTTGAGCCGCGCGCCTGCGCTGACCCAGTCGCCGCTCACCGACAGCTTGTTGTCGGGGCGGATGCGCGCGCGGCCCTTCAGCCGCTCGACATAGGCGATCAGACCGGGGACATTGGCGAACTGGTCGCCGTGGAAGCTGACGAGGGCGCCCTTGGTGCCGACGTCGAGCTTGGCGATGCCAGCCGCCCTCGCGTTCGCCTTGATTTCCATGAGCTGGATAAGGTTCGCGGTTTCGGGCGGCAGCGGGCCGAAGCGGTCGATCATCTCGGCCGCGAAACCGTCGAGCCCGGTACGGTCCTCGGCCTCGTTGAGGCGACGATAGAGCGCCATGCGTAGCGGCAGATCGGGCACATAATCTTCAGGGATAAGGATCGGCGCATCGACCGTGATAACGGGCGACAAGGCCTCGCGGGGCGGCGCGACGCCGGCACCTTCGGCCTTGGCGACGAGGATCGCCTCTTCGAGCATCGATTGATAGAGTTCGAAGCCGACCTCGCGAATATGTCCCGACTGTTCGTCGCCGACGAGATTGCCGGCGCCGCGAATGTCGAGGTCGTGGCTGGCAAGCTGAAAACCGGCCCCCAAGGTGTCGAGATCGCCGAGCAGCTTGAGCCGCTTTTCGGCGGTGTCGGTGATCGCGCCGCCCTCGGGCGTCGTGAGGTACGCGTAGGCGCGCGTCTTCGACCGGCCGACGCGGCCGCGGAGCTGGTAAAGCTGGGCAAGGCCGAAACGGTCGGCGCGGTGCACGATCAAGGTGTTGGCGCTCGGAATGTCGAGGCCGCTTTCGACGATCGTGGTCGATACGAGCACGTCATATTTGCGATCGTAGAAAGCGCTCATGCGCTCTTCGACTTCGCCGGGCGCCATCTGGCCGTGCGCGACGACATATTTGATTTCGGGGACGCGGGTACGCAGGAACTCTTCGATGTCCGGCAGATCCTTGATGCGCGGGGTGACGAAGAAGCTTTGGCCGCCGCGGTCATGCTCGCGCAGCAGCGCTTCGCGGATCACCACCGGATCCCACGGCGCGACATAGGTGCGCACCGCCAGACGGTCGACCGGGGGCGTCTGGATGACGCTGAGTTCGCGCAGCCCCGACATCGCCATCTGCAAGGTACGCGGGATCGGCGTCGCCGTCAGCGTCAGCACATGGACGTCGGCCTTGAGCTGCTTCAGCCGTTCCTTGTGGACGACGCCGAAACGCTGTTCTTCGTCGACGATGACGAGGCCGAGATTTCGGAATTCTACCGATTTCGCGATCACCGCGTGGGTGCCTACGACGATATCGAATTGCCCGCTGGCGAGGCCGTCGCGCGTTTTTTGCGCTTCGCCCGCGGGCACGAGACGCGACAGGCGGCCGATGTTGACCGGGAAGCCTTTGAAACGCTCGACGAAGTTCGTGTAATGCTGGCGCGCGAGCAAGGTCGTCGGCACGACCACCGCGACCTGCACCCCCGCCATCGCCGCGACGAAGGCGGCGCGGAGCGCAACCTCGGTCTTGCCGAAACCGACGTCGCCGCAGACGAGCCGGTCCATCGGGCGGCCCGACGCCATATCCTCCAGCACGTCGCCGATCGCGCGGTCCTGATCGTCGGTTTCCTGGTAGGGGAAACGGTCGGCGAAAGCGGGATAAGCGGCGTCCTGCGCCAGCACTTCGCCGGGGCGGAGCGCGCGCTGCGCCGCGGTCGCGAGCAGTTCGCCAGCGATTTCGCGGATGCGCTCTTTCATCCGCGCCTTGCGGCGCTGCCATGCCTCGCCGCCGAGCTTGTCGAGCGCAACCCCGTCGCTCTCGCCGCCGTAGCGCGAGAGGACGTCCAGATTTTCAACGGGGACGTAGAGCTTGTCGCCGCCCGCATAAGTGAGCGCGACGCAATCGTGCGGGCTTTTCCCGACCGGGATCGACGTCAGCCCTTCGTAGCGGCCGATGCCATGATCGAGGTGGACGACGAGATCGCCGACGCTGAGCGTGGCGAGTTCGGCGAGGAAGGCGTCGGCGCTTTTGCGGCGCTTTTGACGACGTACCAGCCTTTCGCCGAGAATATCCTGTTCGGTGAGCAGGCTGATCGCGTCGCTCGCGAAGCCGTGGTCGAGCGGAAGGACGACCATTGCGGTCGCGCCGCCGGCATCGGCCGAAGCGGTGCCGAGTGCTTCCTGCCAGCTGTCGGCGGAGGCAAGCGCGCTGACGCCATGGTCCCTGAGCAGCCCCGACAAGCGGTCGCGCGCGCCCGCCGAATAGCTGGCGATAATCGTCCGGCGACCCTTGCGGCGTTCGTCCGACAGATGATCCGCAACCTTGTCATAGACGTTGAGGTCGGCCGCGCGCTCGGGCGTGAAATCGCGGGCGGCAAAGCTTTCGAGATCGATGACGCTCGGCGCGGGCGGGACATCGAAGGGGGAGACGACATGCACCGGCCGGTCGCGCTCGGCAGCCGCCCACTCGCTCGAGGTCAGATAGAGCGTGTCGGGGGCGAGCGGGCGATAGCTGCCCGCCTGCTCGCGCTCGGCGGCGACGCGGTTTGCATGATAGTCGGTAATCGCGTCGAAGCGCGTCTCCGCCGTCGCGTCGGTGCGGTGGCCGCGCAGCACCGGGGTTGCGGGGTCGATATGGTCGAACAGCGTCGCCAGCCGTTCCTCGAACAGCGGCAGCCAATGGTCCATCCCCGCCTGCCGCCGGCCCTCGCTGACCGCCTGATAGAGCGGATCGCCGGTTGCCTGCGCGCCGAACATCTCGCGGTAGCTCGACCGGAAGCGCTTGATCGTGTCCTGATCGAGCAGCGTTTCGGCCGCTGGAAGCAATTGCAGCGACTTGGCGGGGCCAAGACTGCGCTGGTCGGCGGGATCGAAGCGGCGATACTCTCGATCTCGTCGCCGAAGAAGTCGACGCGCAGCCCCGCGTCCTCGCCGGCGGGGAAAAGGTCGACGAGGCTGCCGCGCACCGCGAATTCGCCCTGATCGGCGACGGTATCGACGCGGTTGAACCCGTTGGCGACGAGCAGTTCGGCAAGCGCGTCGCGATCGATCCGCTGCCCCGGTGCGAGCGTGGTCGCGAGCTGGCGGATGCGAAAGGGCGTGAGGGTGCGCTGGGTGATCGCGGCGACGGTGGTCAGGATCAGTTCGCCGCGCTTCGGCGGCGCCTGCAGCGCCGACAGCGTGGCGAGCCGGTCGGCGCTGACGCGCATCGACGGCCCGGCGCGGTCATAGGGCAGGCAGTCCCAGGCGGGAAAGCGATGGATGACAAGGTCGGGCGCAAAGAAAGGCGCGGCATCGGCGACCGCCTGCATCGCGGTATCGTCGGTCGCGACATAGACGAGCCGCTTGTCGCTGGCGCGCGCCAGATCGGCGAGCAGCAGCGGCAGGAAGCCGTCCGCGGTGCGTGCGAGCGTCAGCGGTGCCGACGCCGACGCGATGGCGGCGAAAATGTCGGCGGAGGGACGGGTCATGGCAGCGGAATATAGTCCAGCCGGCGCATTGCAGCGATCATCGCAGGCCGGTCGAGATGCGCGGGCGGGTGCCCGGTGCCGAGCGCCCACGCCATGATGTCGACGTCATCCTCTTCGACCACGGCTTCGAACCACGCGATTTCCTCTTCGCCCCACGCCGCCGCATAGCGATCGAAGAATCCGCCGATCATATAATCGGCCTCACGCGTGCCGCGGTGCCAGGCGCGGAATTTCAGGCGTTTGAGGCGGTCTTGCATGGCGGGCCTTTTAATCGCGCAAGCGATGAAGTGAAAACGGACATCGCCCCCACTCACCGTTCGCCCCGAGCTTGTCGAAGGGCTGTTCTCTCTTTCCGCCGCTGGAAATAAGGACGGTGCTTCGACAAGCTCAGCACAAACGGAAGAGAGGTTGGGTTTCCTTCGCTCGACACGAACGGAAAGACGAGGCTAGACACGCCCTAGCCATGCGACCCGAAATCCTCAACCCGCTCTTTGCCGCGCTGACCGACGTCAAGGGTGTCGGTCCGCAGCTTGCCAAGCCGCTGACGCGGCTGGGGCTCGAGCGCGTTGTCGATGTGCTGTTCCATCTGCCGACCGGCCTGATTTCGCGCGTGCCCGTCGACCGGCTCGATCAGGCGCAGGCGGGACAGACGATCATCGTCGATCTGACCGCGCAGGATTACCGCCCCGGCCGATCGCCGCGCGCGCCCTTCGGGGTCGAGGCGTTCGACGCGGCGGGCGACCATGTGCGGCTGGTCTATTTCGGGCGCACGTCGGGTCTGGCGCGCAAGCTGTTCCCCCTGGGGGAGACGCGCCGGGTGTCGGGGCGGCTCGATCTTTATGGCGATATGCGCCAGATCGTGCACCCCGACCATGTCGCCGAACCGGGAGACGAGGCCGGGATTGCGGAACATGAGCCGGTCTATCCGCTGACCGAAGGGCTGACCAATGCGCGGCTGTCGCAGTTGGCGGCGGTGGCGCTCGAGCGCCGACCCGAACTTGCCGAATGGATCGACGCGCCGCTGCTGGCGAGCCGCAACTGGCCGGCGTGGCGCGATGCGATGGAACGCGCCCACGCCAGCCCGCGCGACGAAGCGGCGCGCGACCGGCTCGCCTATGACGAGATATTCGCCAGTCAGGTCGCGCTGATGCTGATCCGGCAGGGATTGCGCAATCGGCGGGGGAGGGCGGTGCGCGGCGACGGGCGGCTGGTCGATGCGTTGCGGCTGCCGTTTGGCCTGACCGGCGCGCAGGAGCGCGTCGGGCGCGAGATCGCCGGCGACATGGCGCAGGACACGCCGATGCTGCGCATGCTGCAGGGCGATGTCGGATCGGGCAAGACGCTTGTCGCGCTGCGCGCGATGCTGGCGGCGGTGGAAGCGGGAACGCAGGCGGCGCTGCTCGCGCCGACCGAGATTCTGGCCCGCCAGCATTATGCGACCTTGCAATCGATGCTCGCCGGGCTCCCCGTCAATCTCGCCATCCTGACCGGCCGCGACAAGGGACGGGCGCGCGAATCGACGCTGATGGGCCTTGCCGACGGCAGCATCGACATATTGGTCGGAACGCATGCGATCTTTCAGGACGCGGTAAGCTACCGCGACCTCTCGCTCGTCGTGGTCGACGAACAGCATCGTTTCGGCGTGGCCCAGCGGCTGATGCTGACGAACAAGGCGGCGCGTCCGCCGCATCTGCTGGTGATGACCGCGACGCCGATCCCGCGCACGCTGCTGCTCGCCAACCATGGCGAGATGGACGTATCGCGGCTCGACGAAATGCCGCCCGGGCGGACGCCCGTCGATACGCGCGTCGTGTCGGTCGACCGGCTCGACGAAGTGATCGACGGCCTGGCCCGGCATCTGGCGAGCGGCGCGCAGGCCTATTGGGTGTGCCCGCTGGTGGCCGAGAGCGAGGCAAGCGAACTGGCCGCGGCCGAAGATCGCGCCGCGCTGCTCCGCGCCCGTTTCGGCGAGGCGCGCGTGGGGCTGGTCCATGGCCGCATGAAAGGGCCGGACAAGGATGACGTCATGGCGCGGTTCGAGGCGGGCGAGATCGGCGTCCTCGTCGCGACGACGGTGATTGAGGTCGGGGTCAATGTCCCCGCCGCCAGCCTGATGATCGTCGAGCATGCCGACCGCTTCGGGCTGGCCCAGCTCCACCAGCTCCGCGGCCGCGTCGGACGCGGCACGGCGAAGTCGGTGTGCCTGCTGCTGCGATCGCAGACGCTGTCCGAAACGGCGCGCGAGCGGCTCGCGTTGATGCGCGACACGAACGACGGCTTCGTGATCGCCGAAAAGGATCTGGAACTGCGCGGCGGCGGCGAATTGCTGGGGCTCAAGCAGTCGGGCGACGCCGACTATCGGCTGGCGACGCCCGAACAGCTCGTTCGCCTCTTGCCGGTGGCGCATGACGATGCGCGGCTGTTCGTCGAACGCGACGGCGGAATGGAAGGCGCGCGCGGCGAAGCGGTGCGGCTTTGCCTGTATCTGTTCGAGCGCGATGCGGCGGTGCCGCTGCTGCGGAGTGGGTGATTTCTCCCCTCCCGCTTGCGGGAGGGGCCGGGGGTGGGTCGCCACGGCGCGGTATCCCACCCCGCTGCGGCTAGCGAACAAGTTCGCAAGCCTCGCTGCCCCTCCCGCAAGCGGGAGGGGGCATCAGCGCGAGCCTTGAATGCGTGATTAGTTTACGTCGCCGCGGGCGCCCATGGCGCGGATCATCGGCAGATAATCTTCGGCGGTGATCGATTTTTCGAACTGCACACCGGTCTTGCCGCCGAGCGACCAGACGACCTTTGCCGCCGTGCGGCCGATGATCGGCATGCGGAACACGACCAGATCGCCTGGCTCCAGCCCGCGTTCGTAGCGCATCAGCAAGCCGTCGGCGCTGATGTTGACGCAGGTGCACATTTCCTGCCGCCCGTCGGGCAGCACGAAGGGCAGGCGACAGTAAACGTCGCTGCGCGGAGCAATTCGCTGGTCGAGCCCGACATAGTGGGCTTTGCTCGTGTCAATCTTACGCATACGTCCCGGACCTTTGTGGTTTGCCGGAGAAGATCATCGCGATTGCTGAAGAATCCGTAAACGCTTTTTTGCGGATTCAGCGCGTGACGAGCCCGTGCTTCTTTGCCCCCAGGCTGACCGGCACGTCGTTTTCGCCGGGCACGACCAGATAATGGGGGTCGCGGATCACCGTGCCGTCGACCTTCACCGCCCCCTCGTCGAGCTTGCGGCGCGCCTCCTTGTTCGACGCCGCAAAACCCATTTCGCGCAGCGCGTTCAGGATGCCGATCCCTTCGGCCGGGGCCGCGACGCGCGGCAGGTCGCCGCCGATGTGGCCCTTTTCAAAGGTTTGCGTCGCGGTTTCCGCCGCAGCCTTCGCCGCATCGGCGCCGCGGCACAGCGCGGTCGCTTCGTTGGCGAGGATCTTTTTCGCTTCGTTGATCTCGGCGCCTTCGAGCGCTTCGAGCCGCGCGATTTCGGCGAGCGGCAGGTCGGTGAACAGCTTCAGGAAGCGGCCGACGTCGCGGTCGTCGCAGTTGCGCCAATATTGCCAATAGTCAAAATGGGACAGTTGATCGGCATTTAACCAGACGGCGCCGGCGGCGGTTTTGCCCATTTTGGCCCCCGCGGCGGTGGTCAGCAGCGGAGTCGTCAGCCCGAAGAGTTCGGCGCCGTCCATGCGGCGACCGAGCTCCATGCCGTTGACGATATTGCCCCACTGGTCCGATCCGCCCATCTGGAGCCGCACGTCCATCGCCTTCGACAGATGGCGGAAGTCGTACCCCTGAAGGATCATGTAATTGAATTCGAGGAAGGTCATCGGCTGTTCGCGTTCGAGGCGCAGCTTGACCGAATCGAAGGTCAGCATGCGATTGATCGTGAAATGCGTGCCGACTTCCTGAAGCAGCTCGATATAACCGAGCTTGCCCAGCCAGTCCTGATTGTCGACCATCACCGCGTCGGTCGGCCCGTCGCCGAAGATCAGAAAGGGTTCGAAGATCGTGCGGATCGATGCGATGTTCGCAGCGATCGTTTCGTCCGATAGCATCTTGCGGCTCTCGTCGCGCCCCGTCGGATCACCGATGCGCGTCGTCCCGCCGCCCATCAGCACGACCGGCTTGTGCCCCGTCTGTTGCAGGCGGCGCAGCATCATGATCTGGACGAGGCTGCCGACATGCAGGCTGGGTGCGGTCGCGTCGAAGCCGATATATCCCGGGACGACCTGTTTGGCGGCAAGCGCATCGAGCCCTTCCGCGTCGGTCATCTGATGGATATAGCCTCGCTCGTCGAGCAGGCGCAGCAGGTCGGATTTATAGTTCGTCATGGCGGGCGGGCGCATAGCATGCGTCCTATCCGATGAAAACAACCCAAACCCGTTCGCCCTGAGCTTGTCGAAGGGCCGCCCTTCCTTCTACATCGGGCAATGCGCTTTTGGACCTATATGTTGCACTGTCGAGGCGGCGCTTTCTATACCGGCCACACGGATGATCTGGAACGGAGGATGGCGCAGCATGCATCGGGCGCGGTAGCTGGATTTACTTCCGACAAATTACCGGTCGCGCTCGTGTGGAGCCAGGACTTCTCGACACGGATGGAGGCGTTGGAAGCCGAGCGTCGCATAAAAGGGTGGAGCAGAGCGAAGAAAATGGCACTCATTCGTGGCGACTGGCTGCAAATTTCGCGGTTGGCGAGAGGAAAGAACGGTCCTTCGTCAAGCTCAGGACGAACGGGAGAGGACTGAATGGCGGTGCAGTCCGGTGAACGGCGTCACTTGATCTGTCACCCCGCGACGCCCGCGAAAGCGGTGCGCGCGGTGTGGGCGGAGGTGGCGCTGTCGTTCGAAGACGGTTTTTCACTGCGCTTCGGGGTCGAGGGCGATATCGGCGCCTTGGTGCTGCCGCCCTGCGAAGGGCAGCTCGTCATCGC
>NZ_MEFH01000191.1:0-5488 GCF_001725095.1 Sphingopyxis sp. SCN 67-31
GGTCGTCACGGTTTCGCTCTCGCCATCGCCCTTGGTGGTGACGATCATGATATGGTGCGGACCGTCCGCAACCGGCTCAAGAGGTGCGGGAGGGGCCGGGGGCGCTTCGGGAGCGGCGGGCGGAGCCGGCGGCGCGGGCGGCGCGATCACGCCGGCGTCCTGAACATGCGCAGTGGCGCTCCCGGCGGGGACGAGCGTCGCGGTCGCGCCGAGCACGGCCAGCGTCGCGCTGCCGACGAGAAGCTTTCCGGCAAGGCGTCGCTTTTTCGAAATATCCTGCTGCGTCAACATGGTCAGCCTCTCCTGCAGATTATCGTGAACCGCCATCGGGGCGGCAAGTGACAGGCGCGCACCGACCGCTGCCTTGGCGATCGCGGCGGCATAATGGGCGGTGCGCACGCGGCGTTCGGCGGTGTCGGCCATCGTCAGCACGCGCGCGTCGCACGCCGCCTCCTGGTCGAAACGAAACGCCCGGATCGCGCGCCACGCGAGCGGGTTGAACCATTGCGAGGCGAGCAGCAGCAGCGCGGCGCTGTTGGCCCACAGATCGCCGTGGCGATGGTGCGCAAGTTCATGATCGATCGCCAGCGCGCGCTCTTCGGCGGCGTAGCGGGCGAAAAAGTCGTGAGGTACCGCCACATATCGGCTGAAAAGGCCAAAGGCGACGGGACCATCGACGGCGCCGCTCATGACGAGACGGATCGATCCGATCGGTTCGAGCGCGACCGCCTGCTCCAGCACCAGCCGCCGGAAACGCATATGGCGCACGATTGCCGTCGCAATCAGCAACAGCGCCCCCGCCATCCACAGGGTGAACAGCAGCGGCACCGCGTCGGCCAGCCCCCAGCTCGGCTGCGGCATCGCCGCCGGCGTCCCGATCGTCCGCGCCGCGTCGGCCGCCTCGATCAGCATCACATCGGCCGGGACGCTCGCCGCGACCGGCGCTGCCACCGGATCGGCCAAGGGCAATGGCGGCAGCACCAGCCGCAGCGCCGGCACGAGCCAGAGCGCATAGGTCAGGCGCGGACCGAACTGGCGCGCGAAAGGCTTGCGCACCAGCAGCACCGCGAAGACGAGCAGAGCGGTGGTGACGAGCGTGTCGCCCCATATCTGGAGGATGGTCGCGCCGCTCATGATTTGAGCTTCCGGAGCAGCGCCTCGATCTCGGCGATGTCGGTGTCGGTCAAGGCTTCGCGGTCGGCGAGATGCGCGATGAGCGGGCTGACGCGGCCGCCGAAGAGGCGGTCAACGAAACGCTGCGACTCGTCGCCCACCGCCGCGTCGCGATCGACCGCCGGACGGTAGAGATAACGCCGGCCGTCGGCCTCCGCCGCAACGGCGCCCTTCTGTACGAGCCGCGCGAGCAGCGTCTTGACCGTTGCCTGCGTCCAGCCATTCGCCCGGCCGACGCGCGCGGTCAGATCGGCCGCGGTCTGCGGGGCGTCGTCCCACAGTGCGGCCAGCACCTGCATTTCGGATTCGCTTGGTCGTTCCGCCACGGTGAACCCCTCCCTTCGGCTGCGACACTCTATGCGACTACAAATGTAGTCAATTGACTGAACGGTCGATGAACGGGATTTTTCCGGCCGGTGTCGGGATTTTTGACAAGTCTGCGGCGCGGTAAGAAATCGCTAACCAGCGCAACCCGCCGATTTGCGCGCCGGCCCGAAAATGGCACGGCACTTGTATGGTATGAGCTGTTCCCGAGTGTTCCGCTCAATGGAGCGGTGGGGGGCATCGGTCTGGTCCCTGATGCCCCCTGCCCCCACCGGGACATCCCCACTTGCCCCCGACGCAGACGGGGGGCGGAGCGGCCTTCAGGCCCCGCCCCCCGGATGCATTTTCCGAGTCGAGTCCGCTGTCGTTACGGCTTCAGCCCGAAGCGCGCATAATCGCGCTCGGTCGACGGCGACAGCTGGCGCGCAATCGCGAGATCGGCCGCGGCGTCGGTGGCGCGGCCCAGCCGCTGGTAGACGATCGCACGCAGGAAGCGGCTCGATGCGAGCGACGGCACCTGCAGCAGCGCCGCGTCGAGATCGCGCAGCGCATCGTCGTTGCGGCCAAGGCGCAGCCACACCAGCGCGCGGCTGTCCAGAATATGCGCCGTGCTGTCCGCCAGCTCCATCGCCGAGGTGCAGTCCTTGAGCGCGCTGTCGACCGCGACTTCGCGCGACGCCTTCACCCAGCAGCGCGCGTTGAGCAGGTCGGGCGACCCGGGCTTTGTCGCAACGAGCGCATCGAGCTCGTCGATCGCGGCCTTGGGATCGCCGAATTCGCCGACCATCGCCGCCTTGGCGAGCCGGAGGTCGCTTTTCGATTTGCCGCCGAGCGCGATGCGATCGTCGAACATCCGTGTCGCCGCGGCGACATCGCCCTTTTCCGCGGTCAGCATCGCGACAGCCCCGATCGCGCCCAGCGACGAGGGGTCGAGCTTGCGCGCCTCTTCGGCATCGGCGAGCGCGCCCGCAATATTCCCCAACTCCTTGCGCACTCCCGACCGGGACAGATAGGCGTCCTCCGACGGCTGCAGCGCGATCTGGCGGGTCAGCGTCTGCTCCGCCCCCTTGTAATCGCCGATGCCGCGCTGGAACGACGCTTCGCTGATCAGCGCCGACACATTTTCCTCATCGGCCTTGGCGGCGTTGACCGCATAAATCGACCGCACTGCGTCGAGCTGCGACGTCGAGGGCGCCCCTTTCAGGTTCCAGCGCCGCCGCGCATCTTCGGGCGCGACCAGCCGCGGGGTCTGGCTGATGACGGTGGCAACGCGGTCGCGCTCGGCCGCGACATCCGCGGGCGCGATTTCCGCACCGCTGCTCGCCAGCACCTCGTCAACGACGACATAGCCGTCGGCCATCGTCACGCTGCGTTTGACATCGACGCCGGCGAGCCGCGCGTCGAGCGCGCCCTCGCCCTCGATCTTGTAGTCGCGGCCGCCGTCGGGCAGCCGGACGCGCAAACGATAATGCGCATAATCGGGCGCCCCCGTCGCCACGGGGATATTCGCCCAGGACGCGCGCGCGCGGTCGGGCGAAAATTCGATCAGATTGCCGACGCGCGACAGCCAGCGTTCGCTGCGATTATCCTCGCGCTCCCACCCCGATCCGAACACGCCGCGTGCCGTGATCGTCACGCTGCCGTCCGCGGCGTCGGGTTTGGCTTCCATCTTGTCGAACTGCGCCTGCCCGACGAAATTCTGCAGCAGGCCGTTCAGCATTTCTTCCTGCTCCTTGGGACCGAGCTGCGCGGTCGACAGGGTAAGCAGGCTCGCGAGCTGGCCGCGCACGACCATGTCCACCTTGATGACCGACGGCAGGTCGATGCTGGTGCTTTCGTCGGCATCGAGCGCGAGGTCGATCGTCGGACGCGCCGGACGGCGCAGCGCGATCTTCTCGAGCTCCGCTCCTTCGGCGCGCACCGGCAGGACATAGCCGAAGGCCGGCGTATCGCGAATATCGGCGAGCCGCGTGCCGAGGCCCGTTCCGTCGAGCCACAGCGGCTCGCCGCCGATGGTCGCCTTGACGATGACATGGTTGAAAGCCAGCGCCGTGGGCAGGCGGCTCGCCACCGCATCGCCAAGCTGGGCGTGCGCAAGCACCGGTTCGGCATCGATGTCCATCGCGTGCAGCATCGCGAGCAACAGCAGCGTCTTCGCCTTGCAGTCGCCATAGCGGACGTCCCATGTCTTCGCGGGCGTCTGCGGCACATAATTGCCGCCGTCCATGCCCACCGCCAGATAGCGGACCTTGTCCTGCACGAGTTGCAAGGCTTTGGCGGCGCGTTCGAGCGGGTCGGTCGTCGCCGCCTTGATTGCCGCCACTTCGGCGGCGAGCGGGCTGTCGTCCGCGATAGTGCCGGCCGTCGCGTACAGCGGCGCCATCACCTTCGACACGTCGGACCAGCCCGAAAAGGTCGATGCCTCGATCAGCGGCGGGCTGCGAAAGCGCATTGGCGCGTCCGACGGCATTTCCGCCTGTTTCGCGATCGGCAGGGTGACGGGCAGCTCGTAATAGGCGCCCTTGCGCACCGGCTTCAGCGTGACGCCATTGGCGAAGGATTTCCATTGCAGCTTGTCGTCGGCGCGCCAGGACAGGCGGTAGCTGCCCGATCCGATGCGCGCGGGTTCGGCGATCAGCGGCACCGCCAGCTGCGCGCGGCCGCCCAGCGCGTCATCCTTGTTGGTAATCGACATGCGCAGCCGCAACATGTCGCCCACGCGCAGTCCCTCGACGGGCAGATTGGCCGACAGGATGCCGGTCAGTTCGCGCTGTTCGAGCGCTTCTTCGCGGCGCAATACGGTAAACTTCTGGCCGCCCGCCAGCGCGTCGATCACCTGCCCGTCGCGGATGATCGACAGTTCGTGGACGATCAGATCGCCCTTGTCCGGCGCCCAGCCGACCGTCACATTGCTGTTCTGCGCCAGTTCTTCGGGTGTGTTGAGCTTGATGACGGTGTCGGTGTAGTTCCAGACCGTCGCGCCATCGACACGCTGTTCGATATCCAGCACCTGCAACCCGCCGCCCGGTGCAGCGTCGGGCAAGGTCGTGGCCTGCGCCCAGTCGGGGGCAGGCTGATAGAGCGGTTGCTCGCCCGCCAACGCCGACCCGACCGGACCAATCAGTAAAACTACACCAGCAACACGTCCCCATCCGGCCATCGGCCTTTTCCCCTAATCAAATGCCCCAAAACAAATTCCAGCCTGCATGGGCTGACGGCGCGATGCAACCGCCATTCCATGCCAGCATGGATCTATTGGTCAGCCGGCGACGGCGCGGCCCCGCGCATAAAGGAAATAGACGGCCAGACCGCCGATGTTCCAGACGAGGAACCACAGCTGCGTCTTTGTCGGCAGGCTGAAGAAAAGATAGATGCACCCCAGCACCGCGATGCCGCCGACCACCCACGGCATCGGCGCGCGGAAGGTCCGCGGTGCGTCGGGCGCGCGGCGGCGCATGATGAGCATGCACACCGACACTGCGGTAAAGGCCGCCAGCGTTCCCGCATTGGCCAGCGCCGCCAGCTCGCCGAGCGGGATGAAGCCCGCCAGCACCGCGACGACCGCGGCGGTGAAGATCGTGATCCGCACCGGCGTCCCCCGCGCCGACAGCTTCGCCAGGCTGGCGGGCAGCAGGCCGTCGCGCGCCATGGTGAAGAAGATACGGCTTTGACCATAGAAGAAGGCGAGGATCACGGTCGGCAGCGCGATGACTGCGGAAATCGCCAGATAATGGGCAGCGAGCGGCTGGCCGAGTTCACGCAGGATCAGCGCCAGCGGCTCGGGGCTGTTCGCGAACCGGCTGTAGGAAATTGCGCCGACCGCGGCGACCGCGACGGCGATGTAGATCAGGACGCAGGCGATCATCGATCCGACGATCCCGATCTTGAGGTCGCGGTCGGGATTCTTCGCCTCTTCGGCGGCCGTCGCGATCGCGTCGAAGCCATAGAAGGCAAAGAAGATGATCGCCGCCGCCGCCATTACGCCACGCTC
>NZ_MEFH01000192.1:0-5445 GCF_001725095.1 Sphingopyxis sp. SCN 67-31
CCTCGCCCAGCGTGCTGTCCTTGTGATCGACGACGGTGGCCGATGCGGACGCCTTGGCGCGCGTCGTGCCGATACCGATGCCGCTGACCGTCGAATAGAATTCGGCGCCCGCCTCGTCGCCCAGAAACCAGCCGACGAACTTGTCGTCCTGAAAATTGAGCGTCATCGCATCGAAGCGCGAAAATTGCATCGGCCCCGCGCCGCACTCGTCATTGTCGCTGCGGTCGTCGACCACCCCCGCGACACGCGCCAACGCCTCTTCGGCCTGTTTGCGCGGGGTGCCGAACGCGAGCAGGCTGGCCTTGCCGCTGGTCTTGTCGATGAAGCGCAGCCCCGCACCGTCGAGCGCGACCGACAGCGACGCCGCGGCCGGACCGTCGAGCTTGGCCTCGGGCACGTCGGGCACGACCGGCGGGCGGTCGTCTGCGGCCGGTTTTTCGGCGGCGGGCTTGCACGCCGCAAGCAGCGCGAGGAGGACGAGGGCGGGCAGCTTGCGCATGGCAGGACTCCGAAGGGGACGCGCCGCTATACGCCAGAGCGCGGGGCGATTACCAGCGCAGCGACATGCAGCTGAGCCCGGCGTCGATCCGCGCGATCTGATCGGTGGGCAGCGCGCGGAACGGGACGCCGCGCGCCGCCAGCAGCGCTTGCGTTGCAAGCCAGTGCGCGCCGATCAGCACCGTGTCGCGGACGCGCAGGATATTCGCCGCGCCTTCTTCGCCCATCGGCGTCAGCACCACCTCCAGCCCCGCAAATTCGGGGCAGTCGCGCATGGCGGGGACGGCGAGCACGGTGCGGTCGTCGATGAGGCCGCAGCCGGTCTTGAAATGCAGCACGCCGGGCGGGGTCTGCGCGATCTGCGCGCGGTGGCCGAGCTCGCCGAGCAGCGCAGTCAGCGTTTCGGCCCCCGCCCGGTCGGTGCGGTCGGACAGGCCGATGATGACGCGGTCGGCAAGGCGCAGCACATCACCGCCGTCGACATGTCCCGGCCCGGCCAGTTCAAGGACGCGGCCGTGCCGTTCGGCGAGCGCGGCGCGTATGTGCGCGACCTCGCCCGCGCGGCTCGGCGCACCGGGACGGAGCAGGATCGCGCCTTCGGCAAAGGTCAGCGCGACGTCCTCGACGAACAGCGCATCGGGAAAGGCATCGAGCGGCGGCAGAACATCGACCGTCAGCCCCAGCTCGCGCAGCGCCGCGACATAGGCGGCATGCTCGGCCATGATTCCCGCCAGCTCGGGATCGGGTCCACCGCCCGCACGGATGCCGTCGACGGCCGACGGCGCCGGGGTCCGGCAAAGCGCGTGGGTGAAAGCGAAGGGCGCGGTCATGTCACGGGCATAGTCCGGATGCCCCGATCTCGCCAAGGCAATCCTCCCTGCCACGCAGCAGTGGGGAGGGGGACACCCTCCGCGAGGCGGATGGTGGAGAGGGCGCAACGCGCCGGCGTCAAAGCCCCTCCGTCAGTCCTTCGGGCTGCCACCTCCCCATCGCTGCGCGACAGGAAGGGTAACAGGATCAACCCTTCTTGAGGTGCCGGCGGCCGAGCAGTTCGGCGATCTGCACCGCATTCAGCGCCGCGCCCTTGCGCAGGTTGTCGCTGACGCACCAGAGGTTCAGGCCATTGTCGACGGTGCTGTCGTCGCGCACCCGGCTGACGAAGGTCGCATAGTCGCCGACGCATTCGACGGGGGTGATATATCCGCCGTCCTCACGCTTATCGACCAGCATGACGCCCGGCGCCTCGCGCAGGATGCGCTGCGCTTCCTCGGCGGGCAGTTCCTTCTCCATCTCGATATTGATGGCTTCGGAATGGCCGACGAAGACCGGAACGCGGACGCAGGTCGCGGTGACCTTGATCTTCGGATCGAGGATCTTCTTCGTCTCGGCGACCATCTTCCATTCTTCCTTCGTCGATCCGTCGTCGAGGAATTTGTCGATGTGCGGAATGACGTTGAAGGCGATCTGCTTGGTGAACTTCTTGATGTCCTTTTCATCGCCGACGAAGATCTGGCGCGTCTGGTTCCACAGCTCGTCCATCCCCGCCTTGCCGGCGCCCGACACCGACTGATAGGTCGAAACGACGACGCGCTTGATCTTCGCCGCATCGTGCAGCGGCTTCAGCGCGACGACCATCTGCGCGGTCGAACAGTTCGGGTTCGCGATGATGTTGCGCTTGGTATAGCCGTCGATCGCGTCGGGGTTCACCTCGGGCACGATCAGCGGCACGTCGGGGTCCATGCGATAGAGCGACGAGTTGTCGATCACGACGCAGCCGGCGGCCGCAGCCTTGGGCGCGTGAATCGCGGTCGCGTCGCTGCCGATGGCGAAAATCGCCATGTCCCAGCCCGACCAGTCGAAATTCTCGATATTCTGACATTTCACGGTCTTGCCGGTATCGCCGATCTCGACTTCGTCGCCCTGGCTGCGCGACGACGCGACCGCCGCCAGTTCGGCGATCGGAAATTCGCGTTCGGCGAGGATGGCGAGGACTTCGCGTCCGACATTGCCCGTCGCACCAGCGACGACGATCCGGTAACCCATGAAATATGTCCTTTGTCTTGGCGTGAAATGAAAAACGACCGGTTCTGCGCTTTGGCGGAACCGGTCGTTCTGGAAAGCTGTTTCGGCTTTGTGGGGAGAAACCTCTCCTCAGCCTTCGCCGGCTTCCGACCGGTAATCGCGGCGCTCCGCAATACGAGCCGATTTACCGGTGCGGCCCCGCAGATAGTAGAGCTTCGCACGGCGCACGGCGCCCTTGCGGACGACGGTAATCGAATCGATGTTCGGCGAATAAAGCGGGAAGACGCGCTCGACGCCTTCGCCGAACGACATTTTGCGCACGGTGAAGTTCGAGCCCATGCCCTTGTTCGAGCGCGCGATGCACACGCCTTCGAAATTCTGGACGCGGGTGCGTTCGCCTTCGACCACCTTCACGCCGACGCGCAGCGTGTCGCCGGGGCGGAACGTCGGAATCTCTTTGCCGGCCTTGGCAATTTCTTCGGCTTCGATCGTCTGGATGAGGTTCATGCCTCTAGTCCTTCTTCTTTTGCCGCGCGCCAGAGGCAGGTCGGGCCCGAGCGTCCTCATGACGCTCCCAAAGGTCCGGCCTGCGTAACCGTGTATGATCCTGCGCCTGTTGTTTCCGCCAGGCGGCGATCTTCGCATGATCCCCCGATCGCAGCACTTCGGGGATCGTGCGCCCTTCCCATGTGACGGGCCGGGTATAGTGCGGATATTCGAGCAAACCGTTCTCGAACGATTCGTCGTCGCCGCTTGAAGCCGCGCCCATTACGCCGGGAAGCAGCCGAATGCAAGCGTCGAGCAGCATCAGCGCCCCCATCTCGCCGCCCGAAAGCACGATGTCGCCCATCGAAAGCTGCTCGATCGGCCGTGCGTCGAAGATGCGTTCGTCGAAACCCTCGAACCGGCCGCACAGGATGATCGCCCCCGGACCCGCGGCAAGGTCGCGCACGCGCTTCTGCGTGACCGGCGCACCGCGCGGGGTCATGGCGAGCAGCGGCAACCCCGGATGCGCCGCCGTCGCATGATCGATCGCAGCGCCGAGGACATCGGCCTTCAGCACCATGCCGGCGCCGCCGCCCGCGGGCGTATCGTCGACGGTGCGATGCCGGTCGGTGGCAAAATCGCGGATCTGGACGGGCGCGCACGCCCATGTCCCGCTTTCGAGCGCACGCCCCGCCATGCTGTGCCCCAGCGGACCGGGGAACATGTCGGGATAGAGCGTGAGCGGGACGGCGGTGAAGGTCATGACGGCGGCTGCCATAGCGCCTCGGGCAGCAGGTGGCGATCCTTCTTCAATTCGGCGTGCAGCCATTCGCGGAAGCGCTCGATCTTGCGCACCCCGACGCGATTTTCGCGGTGGACGAGCCACAGGCCGGCATCGGCGACATAGAGCGTATCGAAGGGCTGGACCATCCGGCCGCTGGCAAGGTCGGCCTGCCAGAACAGCGGGGTCATCATCGCGACCCCGAAGCCCGCCTGCACCGCGCTCGCCTCCTGCAACTGGCTGTCGAGTTCGATGCCGAGGCGCGATGGCGCCAGCGGAGTCGCGACCCCCGCGGCGACGAACCAGTCGGCCCACCAGCTGTCGTTCGGGGCGAGCCGCTGGACGCGCAGCAGATCGGCGGGTTCGCGGATCGCATGCTCGGCGATGAACGATGGCGCAGCGAGCGGTGCCAGCGTCTGGCGCATCAGAAAGTCGCTGCGCAGGCCGGGCCACGGGCCCATTCCAAGGCGGATCGCAACATCGACGTTCGACGCGTCGAAGTCGACCAGATCGTTGCTCATCGACATGCGCACGGCAAGGTCGGGGTACGCGAGCTGGAAGCGGCCGATACGCGCGCTCAGCCACGCGCCGCCGAAGCTCGTCACGGCGCTGATCGTCAGCACGTCGGTCTCGTCGCTGCCAAGTGCAGCGAAGGCATCGTGCATTGCGGCAAAGGCGGCTCGGATCGCGGGAAACACGCGTTGCCCGGTCTCCGACAACCGCACGCGCCCTTTCTCACGCACGAACAGCGCGCGGCCGAGCCTGTCTTCCAATTGGCGGACCTGATAGCTGACCGCCGCCTGCGTCATCCCCAGCTCCTCGGCGGCGCGCGAGAAATTTTCCAGTCTTGCCGCCGATTCGAAAGCGCGGACGGCAGCGAGGGGCGGCAGCTTCGGCATCGCCGGAGTATAAGGTAAACTTATAACTCGGTGCAAAGCTTTAATTGGCGAAGGCGCCAGCGAAGGCGCATCTGCACCCTATCGCAACCGATGGAGACAGACGATGATGGATGAAATCTGGATGCGGAGCTGGAACGCCGATCATGCGCGCTTCAGCGCCGACCTCGACCGCGGCTTCGCGCAGCTCGGTGCCGCCTTGAAACCGCTTTTCGCCCGGCGGCCGCGCGGCGCGGCCAAAGCGGCTCCGGTTCGCCCCGCGAGCTAGTCGCGTGCCGACCGGAGGCGCAGGGCCTGAACCGTCAGCGGACGCGTCGGGGCCAGCAGAATCTGACCGTCGAGCTTGCCGTGTTCGCAATTGAGCCGGAACACCGCCCCCAGCGCGCCGCGCGCGACCGGCGGCTCGGCGGTCGGACATGCGCCCAGCTGATCTTTCAGCGCCGCCAGATCCTTCGCCCATAGCGCCGCCGAGCGGTCCATCAGGAAGTTCATCGCCAGCCGGCCCTGCATCGGCGCCAGGTCGCCCGCGTCATAGACCGCGCGCGCCACCGCGATCATCGCGACCATGTCGGGCGTCACCGGCACTGGCCGGTCTTTGAGCAAGCCCGCCCTCTCCATCGCCACCGCCGTGTCCCAGGCGGGCGCCGACGGCCCGGCATAGGTGCGGTTCGACAGCGCAAAGACGCCGGCGCCGAAGTCGGGCATCAGCATCACATGGCTGCCATAGCCCGGATAGCCACCGCCGTGCGACAGGGTGAGCCC
>NZ_MEFH01000193.1:0-5953 GCF_001725095.1 Sphingopyxis sp. SCN 67-31
GCCGGTCCGTCCGACCCGCGAGGAGCGAAAACTCGCGGAAGCGGTGATGCATCATGTCGGACCGACGCGACCCCGATAAACGGCCAGTTGCCATTTCAGTCCCGGCCGTTGAGGCCGCAAACCCCGATCAATCGCCCTCGGCTTCGACCTTCGGCTTGCGCAATTCGCTGACGAGCAGCTTGTCGATCTTGCGGCCATCCATATCGACGATCTCGAATCTCCAGCCGCGATCGGTAAAGGCCTCTCCTTCCTCGGGCAGATGCTTGAGGATCGCAAGCGCGTGGCCTGCGGCGGTCGCATAGTCGCGATCGTCGTCGAGTTCGATCCCCAGCCGCTCGGCCATTTGGTCGGCGGGCATCGACCCGGCGATCAGCAGGCTGCCATCCTCGCGTTCGACGACGAAGGGTTCGCTGCCGATATCCTGATCGGACGCGAACTCACCCGCGATCGCCGACATCAGGTCGGCGGGCGTCACCAGTCCATCGAAATGGCCATATTCGTCGTGAACGAGCAGCATCGGCACTTCGGCAAGGCGCAACGCCGCAAGCGCGTCCATCGCATCGATCTGGTCGTGGATGACCGCGGCGCGGCGCATCAGCCGCTCAAGCAGACGGCTGTGCGGCGTTTCGAGCAGCTTGTCGCGCACGCCCTTCGCGTCGAGCGTGATGTCGATCCAGTCGACATCCTTGCGCGGCGTCATCACTTCGCGCACCGGCCGGTCGGCAAGCCGCACGACGCCCGAGATGATCGCGCGCTCGCTCTCCTCGATCACGCCCGATTTCGACGCCTCGGCGACGATCAGATGCAGTTCCTCGGCGGTCACCTGATCGTCCGATTCGCGCTTGAGACCGAGCAGGCGGAACACCAGACCCGAACTGTTGTTGAGCAGCCAGACCAGCGGAGCCGCAATGCGCGCAAGCCAGAACATCATCGGCGCGACGAAGATCGCGATCCGTTCGGGTGCGCGCAGCGCAAATTGTTTGGGGACAAGCTCGCCCGCGATCAGCGAGGCATAAGTCGTAAGCGCGATGACGAGGGCGAACGCCACCGTGCGCGCGGTGTCGGCATCAAGTCCGGTCCATGCCTGCAACCGTTCGGCGACGGGCTGGCCCAGGCTGGCCCCCGAATAGGCGCCCGTCAGCACGCCGATCAGCGTGATACCCACTTGCACCGTCGACAGAAAGCGGCCGGGGTCGGAGGCAAGCTGACGCGCGATCCGCGCTCCGCTGCTGCCGCGCTTCTCGGCGGCCTGCAGCCGCGGGTCCCGCGCCGAAACAATCGCGAGTTCGGACATGGCGAAAACGCCGTTGAGCAGGATAAGGATCAGGATGATCGCCACATCCGACCAGGGAAAAGGGGTCATTGGGCGGTCGTACGGCGCTGGCGCGCCCGGCCCCTGTCAGCTTCGGTCATGCCGGTCCTATAGGCCAAAGCCGCGGTGCTGCACAATGGTGACGACATCGGCACGCTCAGCCAGCGTTCAGCATGAATGACGGAACGGAAAGCGCGATCATATGTTATCCTTGTGGTCGTGGCATCGCATGGACCGGCGATGCCCAAAAAAGGGAGCCAGAAATGAACAAGAGGACGATCAAGCTCGCGGCCGTCGCCAGCCTTGGCGCGCTCACGCTGACCGGTTGCGTCACCGACCCCGAAACGGGCAAGCAGCGCATCTCCAAGGCCGCGATCGGCGGCATCGGCGGCGCGCTCGGCGGCTATCTGCTCGGCGATCTCGTCGGCGGACGCAACGACCGGACCGAAAAGATCCTTGGCGCAGGCATCGGCGCCGTCGCCGGCGCGGGCGTCGGCTATTATATGGATCAGCAGGAAAAGAAGCTGCGCGAACGCACCGCGGGCACCGGCATCGATGTCGAACGCCAGGGCGACCAGCTCGTGCTCAACATGCCGGGCGACGTGACCTTCGACCTCAACAGCGCGGTCGTGAAGTCGCAGTTCCGTGGCGCGCTCGACAGCGTCGCCTCGACCCTGTCGGAATATCCGAGCACCTATATCGACGTTTACGGCCACACCGATTCGCAGGGCAGCGAAACCTATAATCAGGGGCTGTCCGAACGGCGCGCGGCGTCGGTCGCAGACTATCTGGCGGGCCGCGGCGTCAACCGCGCGCGCATGGCGACGATGGGCTATGGCGAAACGCAGCTCAAATGCGCGCCCGAACGCACGCAGGCCGACTATCAGTGCAACCGCCGCGTCGAAATCCGCATCGCGCCGGTGACGCAGGCGGACGTGGCCGCCGCACAATAAAGTCCATTCCCGTGGACGATGGAAAGGGCGTCGCCGGCAGGCGGCGCCCTTTTCCGTGTCAGGCGAGGCTCGAGAAGCTCGCTTTCAGCCCGTCGATGACGAACTGCGCCGCGAGCGCCGCGAGCAGCACGCCGAGCAGGCGGGTGATGACAGCCTCGCCCTTGTTGCCGATCAAGCGCATGAACGGCCCGGCGAGCAGCAGCGCCGCGAGCGTCAGCAGCAGCACGAGCAGCAGCGCGCCGAAAATCACCAGCGCGCGGTCAAGTCCGCTGTTCTGCGACACCAGCAGCATCACCGACGCAATCGATCCCGGCCCCGCGAGCATCGGCATCGCCATCGGAAACACCGACACATCTTCGACCTCGGGCGTTGCCATCAGCTTTTCGGCGCGTTGTTCGCGGCGCTCGGTACGCTTTTCGAACACCATGTCGATCGCAATGATGAACAGCATGACGCCGCCCGCGATGCGGAAACTGTCGAGATCGATGTGCAGGAAACTGAGCAGCGCCTCGCCGAACATCGCGAAGAAGATCAGGATGAAACCGGCGATCAGCGTCGCGCGGATCGCCATCGACCGGCGCTGCGCCGCGCTGGCTCCCGTCGTCAGGCTGGCGTAGATGGGCGCGCAGCCGGGCGGATCGATGACGACGAAAAGCGTCACGAAGGCCGATATGAAAAGGTCGATCATGGCTGCTTCGGCGCCGCGATGCGGTCATCGATAACGGTCGTCATCTCGTGCCCGTCCCACAGCCGCACGGTGATGCTGCGCGATCCGTCGGGGCGCACGACCGAAGTCCAGTTCAGAGTCTGGTCGCGCGACATGCCGACCATCATATCGTCACCCTCCGCGGCGGCGGTCACCGTGGCGCCCGGCTTGCCGGTGCAGGTCGCCTGCTTCGATTCGATGAAGTCGGGCGCTGCGCGCGGGGTCGCAAGCGCATCGCCCGAATCGAGCAGCCAGCGCATGTCGCCCTTCATCGGATCGCGCGACCACACGGTGGTGAAGAATCCCTGCGCCGGACCCTTCTGCCATGCGCCCGTCGTCACGCCGCTGTTGCCGTCACAGCTTACGAACACCTTGTGCGGTTGCCAGCGCACCGCCTCGGCCGGATCCTTTTGCGTCTTCAGCCAGTCGCGGGCGTTGACCCGCTGCGGCACGAACATCACCGCGTCGGGCGCCGCGGTTTCGCGAAAGGCCGTCCATTGCCCCTTTTCCTGCGCCAGCCGCGCGAAGGCGATTTCCGCCGCGATAAAGCCGCTCGGATTCGCCGCTAGCGGGCGCTTGCGCGCATCGGGCCCCTGCGGCGCGCAACCGGCGAGCGTCGTCAGCACAAGCCCGGCAAGGAGCAGTCGGCGCATCAGAAACCCTCCGGATCGGCGAGGCCGGCGCGGCGGTGCGCGGCGACCAGCGTGTTGCGCAGCAGGCAGGCAATCGTCATCGGGCCGACGCCGCCGGGCACCGGGGTGATCGCGCCCGCCACCGCCGCCGCGCTGGCGTAATCGACGTCACCGACGAGTCGCCCCTTGGTCGCGCCCGCTTCGGGCGGCAGGCGATTGATGCCGACGTCGATGACCACCGCGCCGGGCTTGATCCAGTCGCCCTTGACCATTTCGGGCCGGCCGACCGCCGCCACGACGATATCGGCGCGGCGGACCAGATCGGGCAGATCGCGGGTGCGGCTGTGCGCCATGGTCACGGTGCAATTGGCGCCAAGCAGCAGCGCCGCCATCGGCTTGCCGACCAGAATCGAGCGGCCGATCACCACCGCATCCTTGCCGCCAAGATCGCCGAGCACATCCTGCAACAGCAACAGACAGCCATAGGGGGTGCAAGGCACCATGCCCGGGATGCCGAGCGCGAGCCGTCCGGCGCTGACCGGGGTTAGCCCGTCGACGTCCTTTTCGGGATCGATCGTCGCCACCGCGCGCTGCTCGTCGAGATGGGCGGGCAGCGGAAGCTGGAGCAGGATGCCGTCGACCGCAGGATCGTCGTTGAGCGATGCGAGCAGCGCCTCGACCTCTTCCTGGTTCGCGGTCGCGGGCAGGCGATGTTCGAAACTCGCCATGCCGGCGGCGACCGTCGCCTTGCCCTTGGAGCCGACATAGACGGCGCTCGCCGGATCGTCGCCGACGAGCACGACCGCCAGCCCCGGCACGCGGCCGGTCGCGGCTTCGAACGCCGGGACGGCGCCGGCAATGCGTGCGCGCAGCCCGGCGGCGAACGCCTTGCCGTCGATGATGCGCGCTTCGGTCGCGACGGACATCAGGCCATTCCGCTCGAATAGGCGAGGCGCGCGAGATAGCCCAGCACCGGCCCCTGAATGATGATGATCAGGATCAGGACGAGCATCGGCGTCAGGTCGAGCCCGCCGAAATCGGGCATGATGCGCCGGAACGGCCGGTAGAGCGGCTCGGTGATGCGGTCGAGCATCATCCACAGCTGCGCCACGAAGTCATTGTGAGTGTTGATGACGTTGAAGGCGATCAGCCACGACATCACCGCCTGCGCGATGATGAACCACCACAGGACCGTCAGGATGATGTCGACGATCTGGATGAGCATGAGAAGCAAGGCGGGTCTCCGTAAAGGGGGGTCTTGCAGGCCCTCTTAGCGGTGAATGAGCGTGCCTGCACCCCTTGCGGTGAAAATTTCGAGCAGCATCGCATGCGGAACCCGGCCGTCGAGGATAACCGCGGCATCGACCCCCGCATCGACCGCCGCGACGCAGGTTTCGACCTTCGGAATCATGCCGCCGGTGATCGTCCCGTCGGCCTTCAACGCGTCGATCGCGGGGCGGTCGAGGTCGGTCAGCAGCGCCCCCGACTTGTCGAGCACTCCGGCCACGTCGGTCAGCAGGAAGAAACGCCGCGCGCCAAGCGCGCCGGCGATCGCCCCGGCCATGGTGTCGGCGTTGATATTATAGGTCGCGCCATCGGCGCCGAGCGCGACGGGGGCGACGATCGGGATGAAATTGTCGGCCGCCAGCCGTTGCAGGATCGTCGGGTCGACCGCGACGGGTTCGCCGACGAAGCCCAGGTCGACGTGGCGTTCGATCCCCGAATTGGGATCGGGTTCGGTGCGGTGGACCTTTTCGGCCAGCACCAGATTGGCGTCCTTGCCCGACAGGCCGATCGCGCGGCCGCCAAGCCCGGCGAGCCATCCGACGATTTCCTTGTTGATCTTGCCCGCCAGGACCATTTCGGCGACCTCCGCGGTCGCGGCGTCGGTGACGCGCAGCCCGCCGACAAACTGCGATTCGATGCCGAGTTGCTTGAGCATCGCGCCGATCTGCGGCCCGCCGCCATGGACGACGACAGGATTGATCCCCACCGCCTTCAGCAGCACCACATCCTCGGCAAAGTCGCGCTGCGCCTCGGGATCGCCCATCGCGTGGCCGCCATATTTGATGACGAAGGTTTCGCCCGCATAGCGCTGCAGATAGGGCAACGCTTCGACGAGCGTTTCGGCCTTGGTCAGCAGATCGGGCATGGTCGTGGGATCGGTCATCGTCATCATTCCGCAGTCTTCGCGTCGAGGCTGCGGCCGAGCGCGACGAGGCCGGTGATCACCGCCGGGATGACGACAATCGACAGCGCGACCTTGGCCAGCATCTGTCCCGCCATCAGATTGGCGATCGGGAAAACGCCGTAAAAGGCGATGGTGACGAACAGCAGCGTGTCGACGATC
>NZ_MEFH01000194.1:0-5361 GCF_001725095.1 Sphingopyxis sp. SCN 67-31
CCCGGCGGGTTGCCCGTGAAGGTCATCGCCGGATGGATAGCGGCCGTCAGCCAACCCGCATCGCGCAGCGGCGCCAGAGGCGCGGCTCCGCTGCGGCCGCTGACGTGGAAAACGAAAGGCGAGGACGGCGTCTTGGATGCTTCGGCCGCCAACGTGGCCACGATGCCGGAAAGGGCGTCATCGGCAACGGCGATCGCAATCGCATCGCATGTTTGGACGAGTGCCCCAAGGGTGGGGGTGGTTTCGATGCCATCGACTTGCCGCTCCGCTTCGGCCAGTTGCTCGGGCGAACGTCCCCATAGCAAGGGCGGTTCGTGCGACGCGGGCTTCAGTCCGAGCGCCAAGGCGCGCGCCACGCGGCCCGAGCCTACGATTCCGATCCGCCGAAATATGTCGATGTTCATGATGTCTGCGATACGGCAGATCATGGTCTGCCGCCACCCGGCGAAGGGATCAGGGCCAATCGAAAGGGAGGAAAATGGTGGGCGTGGCAAGGATTGAACTTGCGACCCCTGCGATGTCAACACAGTGCTCTACCACTGAGCTACACGCCCACACGTTTTGGGGTGACGCGCCCCTTAAAGGCCTCGGCGCAGGCTGGCAAGCCCTTCGCGCGCAAAGTTGAAATTATTGTTGGTTGCTGCGATCGGCGCGGCCGAAAAGCATATCGACCTCGCGCACCAGATCCTT
This sequence comes from Sphingopyxis sp. SCN 67-31, assembly GCF_001725095.1. NCBI lineage: Bacteria > Pseudomonadati > Pseudomonadota > Alphaproteobacteria > Sphingomonadales > Sphingopyxidaceae > Sphingopyxis > Sphingopyxis sp. SCN 67-31. The sequence continues at coordinate 691 of NZ_MEFH01000194.1, forward strand.
GAGGTGAAAGGGCTTGGACAGCAGCTTGGCTTGCGGGACATTCTCTTCGGCGCGCAGCGATACCGCCGCGAATCCGGTGATGAACATCACCTGCGTTTGCGGCGCCGCCTTTGCGGTGTGCTGCGCCAGCTCGATACCATCCATTTCGGGCATCAAGATGTCGGAGAGGAGCAGGTCGAATGTGCCCGAATCGATATAGGGGACCGCTTCGGTGCCGCGGTCGACCGCGGTCACATGATAACCCGCGCTGGTCAGCGCCCGCGCCAGATATTCGCGCATCACATCATCATCTTCGGCGAGCAAGATGCGGATCATCGTAAAATTCTGCCCCTGTCTTCCGGCTGTGCCCGATCGTGTAATCGCGCGTACCGCACCCCTCGAATGAAACTGTGTCATAGCGGGAGAGATTTAACAAATTCCCGCGCCGCTGGATTCGTCGGCGCTTTTTTGCCACGCTCTCTCATCGATGCCCCACCGCACCCTTCCGCCCGCCGCAATCGCGGTCCAACGTCCCGACGCGCCAGGCTCCGTCGTGGTGTCGATCCCGCATGCCGGGCGCCTCTATCCGCCTGAAATACTTGCAGCGGCGCGCGTGCCGATCGCCGATCTCGAGCGGCTGGAGGATCGCTGGTGCGATGTCATCGCGGCGGGTGCGGTCGAGGCCGGCGCGACGGTGGTGCAGGCGCTGTGGGCGCGCGCGGTCGCCGATTGCAATCGCGGCGAGGGGCAGATGGCGCCCGCCGAGGTCGCAGTGCCGCTTCGCGCACAATTTTCGGCGCCGGGCCGCAAGGAGCGCGCCGGGCTGGGCGTCGTGCCGACGCGGCTCGCCGACTGCGGGACATTGTGGAAACGTCCGATCGACCGGGCCGCGCTGCACTGGCGTCTCGAATCGCTGCACCGGCCCTTTCACGCTGCAATTGCCGAAGAACTCGCTGCGGCGCGGGATCGCTTCGGGCACGCCATTCTGATCGACCTGCACAGCATGCCCTCGATTCCGTCCGGACAGCCAGGTCATGGGGCGCGCATCGTGATCGGCGACCGCTTCGGCACGTCCGCGGGCGAGTGGCTGTCCGATCTGCTTCTCGACAGTGCCGCACGGCTCGGCGTCGCCGTGACGCGCAACCAGCCCTATGCGGGCGGGCATATCGTGCGCACGCACGGGCGACCGCTGGCGGGCGTCCACGCGGTTCAGATCGAAATCGACCGGAGCCTCTATCTGCACCCCGACAAGAGCGTCGATGCGGCCCGTTCGGGCGCGCTTGCACGCTGGTTCGCCGGCCTGATCGATGGGGCGGGGCAAATGCGTCCCGATGGCGACATGCTGCCGCTGGCCGCCGAATAAAAAACCACCTCGTACCGGAGTACGAGGTGGCCAGGGTCCAGGGAGGACGCACCCACGTCCGCTAGGACGAGGCGCTCGCCGCGATGGAAAGGGGGAAAACCATGGCGGCGTAGGATCAATTTAGGATGGGTCGCGACACGTTACAAGACGCGTCTGTGCAAAATCTGCAGCAATGCGAAACTGGTCGGGGAGAGAGGATTCGAACCTCCGGCCCCTGCCTCCCGAAGACAGTGCTCTACCAGGCTGAGCTACTCCCCGACCGATCTCTGGCGCCGGCGGACCGGCGCGAGGGCAGGGCGGTCCTCTAGACGCGCCTTTTCGGAACTTCAAGCGCCAATCGGCAGCTTTGGCGATATTCGCCGATTTAGAGCAATTGCGCGCGGCGAAAGCTGAAATGGCCATGATCGACGAAGATCAGATGATCGGTCAAATCGACGGCGATTCGGCGGAGAAAATCCATCGCCTCGCCGGTTGCGGCCAGATCGGCTTCGCTCGGGTAGGCGCAGCCCGACGGGTGATTATGCGCCATCAACACGGTCGCGGCGCCCCGGCCGATCAGCCGGTGCCAGCAGGCGGGCGCGATCGTGCAGCGGCCGTCGATACCGCCTTCGCAGCATTCGATCCGCATCAGGCGTCCGAAGCCGTCGAATCCGGCGAGGATCAGTCGCTCGCGGTCGGCGGGAAACTCGGCGCGCAGCAGATCGCGGGCAACCGCATCCTCCGCGCCGCGATCGACGAAGCCGCTCAGCGTCGGGCCGTCGAAAGGGCGGGCAGGAGGGAAAGCGAGCGCCATTGCCGAAATCTGCGCTCCAGGGCCGTGCGCGCCAAGCCGGGACTGGGCCGAAACGGTGCGAGGTCGGGCGGGGCGCTTGCGGGCCGCGTCGCTGCCGCCTAGCAAAGAGGCCGCAATGCCGGGAGCGAGTCTTGTCCGAATCCATCCATTATGAACTTCAATATCTCGACCTGATGCGTCGGATATGGACCGAAGGCGATGAACGCGTCGACCGCACCGGGGTCGGGACGCGCTCGCTGTTCGGCGAGACGATGCGCTTTTCGCTGCGCGACGATGCCATTCCCTTGCTCACAACCAAGCGCGTCTACTGGAAAACGGCACTACGCGAGCTGTTGTGGTTCCTGACCGGCGACACCAATATCCGACCGCTCGTTGCGCAGGGCGTCCGCATCTGGACCGACTGGCCGCTCGAGAAATATCGCCGCGCGACGGGCGAGCAGATCGACGCCGAAGCGTTCGAGGCGCGGATCGTCGCCGATCCTGATTTCGCGGCGGCGTGGGGCGATTTGGGGCCGGTCTACGGTCATCAGTGGGTCAATTGGCCGCGCTATGAGCCGGCGGGCGAGGGCCTGTTCCGCCGCGCGGAACAGGGGCACAACCAGATCGCCGCGCTGATCGCTTCGCTCCGCAACAACCCCGGATCGCGCCGGCATATCTTCACCGGCTGGAATGTCGCCGATCTCGACCGCATGGCGCTGCCGCCCTGTCACATGACCTATCAGTTTCATGTGCGGAGCGACGGCGGACTGTCGTGCCTTCTGTTCCAGCGGTCGTGCGACCTGGGCCTGGGTTTTGCCTTCAACATATTCGAAGCCGCGCTGCTGACGCGGATGGTTGCGGCGCAATGCGGCCTTCATGCCCATGAACTGGTGTGGACCGGCGGCGACGTCCATCTTTACCTCAATCACGCAGAGCTTGTGGAGCAGCAGCTTCGGCGCGTTCCATCGGGCGCACCGCGATTGCGCATCCTTCGGCAGGCTTCGAGCATTTTCGATTATGCGTTCGACGATTTCGCGGTCGAGAATTACGCCCCGCAGGCGCACATTTCCGCGCCCGTCGCGGTCTGAGAGGCCGACATTGCATTGCTATGCAGGAAGTAATAATATGTCGTCCAATTGAAATATAACGGCGCGGCGATTCGCGCCCTGAAGGGACGAAGATATGCCCGAAACGCATCGGCGCCCGGCGAGCAATCTGCCGCCGCTGTCGCTCCATATTCCCGAACCCCGCTATCGCCCCGGCGACACGCCCGACTTTGGCGATATCGATGTTCCGGCGGTCGAGGCGACCCCGCGTCCGGGCGAAGCGACCAAGCCCGATGCGATGCGCGACATGTGCTACGGCCTCGTCCGCGTGCTCGATTTCGACGGGCAGGCGAAGGGCGCGTGGGATCCCAAGCTCAGCGCCGAACGGCTGCGCGCGATGCTGCGCTACATGATGCTCGTCCGCGCCTTCTATGACCGCATGTTCCGCGCCCAGCGCCAGGGCAAGACCAGCTTTTACATGAAATGCACGGGCGAGGAGGCCACCTCGGTTGCCTCGACGATGGCGATCGACCGCGCCGACATGTGCTTCCCCAGCTACCGCCAGCAAGGCATATTGATCGCGCGCGATTACCCGCTGATTCAGATGATGAACCAGATATATTCGAACCGCGGCGACCATCTGCTCGGGCGACAGTTGCCGATCATGTATTCGGCGCCGGAGCACGGATTTTTCAGCGTTTCGGGCAATCTCGCGACGCAATATCCCCAGGCGGTGGGCTGGGCGATGGCATCGGCCTCGAAGGGCGACAACCGCATCGCCACCGTCTGGTGCGGCGAAGGGTCGTCGGCCGAAGGCGATTTCCATTCAGCGCTGACCTTCGCGACCGTCTATAATGCGCCGGTCATCTTCAACGTCGTCAACAATCAGTGGGCGATTTCCAGCTTTTCGGGCTTTGCCGGGGGTGAGCGGACGACCTTTGCGGCGCGCGCGGTCGGCTATGGCATCGCCGGCCTGCGCGTCGACGGCAACGACCCGCTTGCCGTCTATGCCGCGACTTTGTGGGCGGCTGACCGGGCACGGACGAATAACGGCCCGACGCTGATCGAACATTTTACCTATCGCGCCGAAGGCCACAGCACCTCCGACGACCCGAGCGCCTATCGCGCCGCGCAGGAAGCGAGCGCATGGCCGTTTGGCGACCCGATCGCGCGCCTGAAGCAGCATCTGATTGCGCTCGGTGAGTGGGACGATGCGCAGCATGATGCGTTGCGCGCCGAACTCGACGAGCTGGTAAAGACGACCCAGAAGCAGTCGGAAAAACTCGGAATTCTGGGTCACGGAATGCATCAGCCGTTCGAAACGATGTTCGAGGATGTCTTCGAGGAAATGCCCTGGCATCTCAAGGAGCAATGCGATCAAATGCTGGCCGAACAGGAAAAGAAGTTCGGCCCCAATTGGAAGCCCGAATGATGGCCGGCGAAACCCAGACCAAGACGATGAACATGATCGAGGCGATCAACAGCGCCATGGACATCATGCTCGAACGCGA
>NZ_MEFH01000195.1:0-5340 GCF_001725095.1 Sphingopyxis sp. SCN 67-31
GGCGCGCAGCCATGCCATCAACGGCAGCATCGGCATGCCGATGATCGTCCAGGGATCGCCTTCGACCCGATCGAACAATTGCACGCCCGCCCCCTCGATTTCGTAACAGCCGACGGTCCAGCGGATGCTGTCCCAATGCTGCGCCACATAGTCGGCGATGAAGGCGTCCGACAAGGGCCGCATCCACAGCCGCGCCTCGCCGATCGCGCGCCAGACCGGCGCGCCGTCGCGCGCCGCAACGACCGCGCTGAACAATTTGTGCCGCGTTCCCGCCATGCGGCGCAGATGGTCTGCTGCCTCATCGGGGCTCTCGGGCTTGGCGAGCATCGTCCCATCGGCGAGCGCGAGCGTCGAATCGGCACCAATTACGGCAACGCCGGGCAGCCGAGAAGAAATCTTGATCGCCTTGGCCTCCGCCAGCGCATCGGCGATGTTGCGCGCCGTCTGGCCGGCGGCAACGAGACCGGCCGTCAGCGCCTCTTCATCGACATGCGCCGCGGTTGCTTCGAACGCGATTCCGGCCGCGCGCAGCATCGCGGCACGGCCGCTGCTCTGCGATGCAAGGACGATCTGCGTCATGCCGGCCGGCCTCCGCGATCCTCGACCAGCTTGATCACCGCAGCCGCCGTTTCCTCGATCGATCGGCGCGTCACGTCGATCACCGGCCAGTCATTGTCGGCGAACATGCGGCGGGCATAGGCGATTTCGGCTTTCACGCGTTCATCGTCGACATAGGCGGTTTCGGGCGCCTGATTGAGCGAGAGCAGACGGTTGCGCCGAACCTGGACAAGGCGGTCGAGGCTGGTCGTCAGCCCGACGACGAGCGGACGCTTCAGATGATAGAGCGCGTCGGGCGGCGGCGATTCGGGAACGATCGGAATATTGGCCGTCTTGTATCCCCGGTTTGCCAGATAGATGCTCGTCGGCGTCTTGGAGGTTCGCGATACGCCGGCGAGCAGGATGTCGGCCTGTTCCCAATTTTCCCAGCCGATCCCGTCGTCATGCGCGACGGTGAACTGGATGGCCTCGACACGCGCAAAATAAGCGGCATCGAGCGCATGCTGACGGCCCGGTCGCGCCTTGGCTTCCTGCCCGAGCATGCGCGACAAGGCGTCGGTTACGGCGTCGAGCGCGGGAACAAGCGGCAGGCCCTGAGCCTCGGCGCGGCGCTCGAGACTGGCGCGCAACTCACCGTTGACGAGGGTGAAGAGGATCATGCCCGGGCTCGCCTGAACCTCCGCCATGATCCGGTCGAGATGCGATTCCGAGCGCACCATCGGCCAGAAATGGCGCACGACTTCGACATCGTCGAACTGTGCGATCGCGGCCTTGGCAATATTTTCGAGCGTTTCGCCGGTGGAATCGGATATGAGGTGAAGGTGGAGGCGGTCCATCGCCTCTCTTGCCGCCTTGCGATCCGAAAAGGCAAGCCGTGAAGCGAATTTCCGAGGCTGTGGATAAGTTCGCGGACAAGCCCCGGGATGAAATCGGCAGGGCGATTCCATCCCCGGCCGCGTCGATTCCGCCCCACCGCTTATCCACAAGGAACGAGTCTTATCCACAGGCTGTGAATAGCGGGGATGAGAGCCAACGACTCTGTGGGGTCTGGCGGGCCAGCGGGAGTCAAGCTGTTGGCAAAAAGGGCGGCTGCGCCTAAAGCGCGCTTATCCGCCCGCCAACAATCCACCACAATCATTTATATATATTATGAAGAGAGAAAGAGGGGCCGCGTGAAGGCGTCATCGAAGAGCTTGCTGGCAACGCTGCGTGGGGTGCGGCAGGAACGGCCTGCCCTGTGGCTGATGCGCCAGGCCGGTCGTTATCTTCCCGAATATCGTGCGTTGCGGGCGACCAAGGGCGGCTTCCTGGAACTATGCTATGATCCTGAAGCCGCAGCTGAAGTGACGCTGCAGCCAATCCGCCGGTTCGGTTTCGACGGCGCCATTCTCTTTTCGGACATTCTGGTCGTGCCGCACGCGCTGGGCCAGCGGCTGTGGTTCGAGACGGGTGAGGGGCCGCGGCTCGCCCCGCCGCTCGTCGATAGCGCTCTGGCGTCGCTCGAGGCGGCGCCCGAGCGGCTTGACGCGGTCTATGCGACGGTAGCGCGCGTGGCAGCCGCCTTGCCGCCCCAGACGACCTTTCTGGGATTTGCCGGCAGTCCCTGGACAGTCGCCACCTATATGGTCGCCGGCCAAGGATCGAAGGACCAGGCGGCCGCCCGGCGCATGGCGCTTTCCGATCCGGCGGCGTTCGGGGCGATCATCGATGCGATCGTCGACCTCAGCGTGACCTATTTGTCGGGGCAGATCGAACAGGGGGTCGAGGCGGTCCAGTTGTTCGACAGCTGGGCAGGAAGCCTGTCGCCCGCCGAGTTCGAACGCTGGGTGATCGCGCCCAATGCCGAAATCGTCCGGCAACTGAAGGCGCTCCATCCCGACACGCCGATCATCGGTTTCCCGAAGGGCGCGGGCGGCAAGCTGGCGGCTTATGCGCGCGGCGTCGGCGCCGATGCGATCGGTCTTGACGAAACGGTCGATCCCGCTTGGGCCAATGATATTCTTCCCGGTCATCTACCGGTGCAGGGCAATCTTGATCCGCTTGCGCTGGTCGCCGGCGGCCCGGCTCTTGACGCTGCGATCGATCGCATCCTTGCAGCTTTCCCCGAACGGCCCCATATCTTCAATCTCGGCCATGGTATCGTGCCCGACACGCCCATAGCCCATGTCGAACATCTGATCAGGCGCGTGCGAGGCGAGTAGCGGGATGGCAGACTGGACTGGATTTCTGGGGGTCACGATGTTGTGGGTGAAAGCGGCGCATGTGATTTTCGTCATCTTCCTGATGGCGGGTCTTTTCATGATGCCGCGCTTTTTCGTCTATCATCACCAATGTGCGGTGGGGTCGGACGAGGACAGGAAATGGATCGAGCGCGAAGATCGCCTGCGCAAGATCATCCTCAATCCCTCGCTCGTCATCGTCTGGATCCTGGGTCTGATGCTCGCTTTCAATGGCGGCTATTGGTCGCAGGGCTGGTTTCACGCCAAGCTCCTGCTTGTCCTGCTGCTGTCGGGCTATCACGGCTGGACAATCGGCTATTTCAAGAAGCTGAAGCGCGGCGAACGACCGCTGTCCGAAAAGCGCCTGCGGATGCTCAACGAGGTGCCGGGCGTGGCCGCGGCGATCATCGTCATTCTGGCGGTCGTCCGGCCCTTTTGACCGGTCGTCTCGGCGACAGCCGATTGACTTGACGAAATCGGCGGCTTAGGGGCCGATCAACCCGGCTTTCCGTCGGCGGCGCGATCTTGGCGCCGAAGCTATCGTGAACGGTCGTCCCCCGGCCGGATAGGCACCGCCTGGTGCGCCGTATCGAACGAATTTTCCTATATTTCTGTTACCTGGAATCCATCCATGCATCTTAAAGAACTCAAGACAAAATCGCCCGCGCAGCTCGTCGAAATGGCTGAAGAGCTGGGCGTCGAGGGCGCCTCGACGCTGCGCAAGCAGGATCTGATGTTCTCGATCCTCAAGGAACTCGCCGAAGAGGGCGAGGAAATCATCGGATCGGGAACGATCGAGGTTCTGCCCGACAGCTTCGGTTTTCTGCGTAGTCCCGAAGCCAATTATCTTGCCGGTCCCGACGACATCTATGTGTCGCCCAATCAGGTCCGCAAATATGGTCTGCGCACCGGCGACACCGTCGAGGGCGAGATTCGCGCGCCGAAGGACGGCGAACGCTATTTCGCGCTGACCAAGCTGATCAGCGTCAATTTCGACAATCCCGAGGTCGTGCGCCACCGCGTCAATTTCGACAATCTGACGCCGCTCTATCCGAACCAGAAGCTCAAGCTCGATACGATCGATCCGACCGTCAAGGACAAGTCGGCGCGCGTGATCGATCTTGTCAGCCCGCAGGGCAAGGGCCAGCGCGCGCTGATCGTCGCGCCGCCGCGCACGGGTAAGACGGTGCTGCTGCAAAATATCGCCAAGGCGATCACCGACAATCACCCCGAGGTCTATCTAATCGTCCTGCTGATCGACGAGCGGCCCGAGGAAGTCACCGACATGCAGCGCAGCGTCAATGGCGAGGTCGTCTCCTCGACCTTCGACGAGCCCGCGACGCGCCACGTCCAGGTCGCCGAAATGGTGATCGAAAAGGCGAAGCGGTTGGTCGAGCACAAAAAGGATGTCGTCATCCTGCTCGACTCGATCACCCGCCTCGGCCGCGCGTACAACACCGTAGTGCCGAGCTCGGGCAAGGTTCTGACCGGCGGTGTCGATGCGAACGCGCTTCAGCGTCCCAAGCGCTTCTTCGGTGCTGCGCGCAATATCGAGGAAGGCGGATCGCTGTCGATCATCGCGACCGCGCTGATCGATACCGGCAGCCGCATGGACGAAGTCATCTTCGAAGAATTCAAGGGCACGGGTAACAGCGAAATCGTCCTCGACCGCAAGGTCGCCGACAAGCGCATTTTCCCGTCGCTCGACGTCGGCAAGTCGGGTACCCGCAAGGAAGAACTGCTCGTCGAGAAGGACAAGCTCAGCAAGATGTGGGTGCTGCGCCGCATCCTCATGCAAATGGGCACGGTCGATGCGATGGAATTCCTGCTCGACAAGATCAAGGATTCCAAGACCAACGAAGATTTCTTCGACAGCATGAACCAGTAAGCCGCGATGGCCGTGATCGAGCATGCCTTGCTGCCGGTCCGGCCTGGAATGGAAGTGGAATTCGAAGCGGCCGTTGCGGAAGCGCGGCCGCTGATCGAAGCCTCGCCCGGCTTCCTTTCGCTGACAATTCGCCGGCCATTGGGAACCGGGCAGCCCTATCTGTTGTTGGCAGAATGGCGCACCGTTGCGGATCATCGCGATGGTTTTCGTCGATCCGACCGCTATGAACGGTGGCGGGCGCTGTTGCATCGCTTTTACGACCCCGTTCCGGGGGTCAGCTATTTCGGAGACGCCGTGTGATTTTGGAAATGTTGACGCAGGCGGCGGCCGCTGCCGGGCCCGGTGGGTTCGGCGAAATCTGGTCGCACATCGTCGCCGATTTTTCGAACATCACCGAACCCGCCGCGCTCGCTGCCTTCGTGCAGGTGCTGATGATCGACATCGTGCTGGCCGGCGACAATGCCATCGTCGTCGGCGCGCTCGCCGCTGGGCTGCCCGCCGATCAGCGCAAGAAGGTGATCCTGATCGGCGTTCTGGCGGCGCTCGTCCTGCGCATCGCCTTCGCACTTGTCGTCACGCAGTTGATGCAGATTGTAGGTCTGATCTTCGTCGGCGGTCTGCTGCTGATCTGGGTCGCCTGGAAGATGTGGCGCGAACTGCGCGAAGGCGCGCATT
>NZ_MEFH01000196.1:0-5333 GCF_001725095.1 Sphingopyxis sp. SCN 67-31
TCGGTATCGTCGACGACATGCGCGTCGATGCCCTTGACCAAAGCATGTTCGAGCCGCTTTTCGACCGGCCAGCCGCGCCATTCCTCGGCCGCCTTTTCCTGCGCCGCGTTGCTTCCTTTGTAGCGTTCGGCGAGCACGATCAGCCGCTCGGTCGGGCTCAGTTCCTCGCCCTCCACCTTGCGGTTGAGGATGACATCCTCGCACGCGGTGCGCAGTTCGGGGTCGATCGTGTCATAGACGTCGAGCTGCCCCGCGTTGACAATCGCCATGTCGAGCCCGGCGGGGATCGCGTGATAGAGGAAGACGCTGTGCATCGCGCGGCGCACCGTCTCGTTGCCGCGGAAGCCGAAAGAGAGGTTCGACAGCCCGCCCGAGAAATGGACGTGCGGACAGCGAACGCGGATTTCCTTCACCGCCTCGATGAAATCGACCGCATAATTGTCATGCTCCTCAAGCCCCGTCGCGACCGCGAAGATATTGGGGTCGAAGATGATGTCCTCGGGCGGAAAACCGATGGTCATCAGCAGCTTGTAGGCACGCTCGCAAATCTCGATCTTGCGCTCTTTGGTGTCGGCCTGTCCGACCTCGTCGAACGCCATCACGACTACCGCGGCGCCATAGGCCATGCATTTGCGTGCATGATCCAGGAAAGCCTCCTCGCCCTCCTTCATGCTGATCGAATTGACGATCGGCTTGCCGGGGACGCATTTCAGCCCTGCTTCGATCACCTCCCACTTCGACGAATCGATCATCACCGGCACGCGCGCGATGTCGGGTTCGGCGGCGATCAGCTTCAGGAAGGTCGTCATGGCGCGCACAGCGTCGAGCAGGCCTTCGTCCATGTTCACGTCGATGACCTGCGCGCCATTTTCGACCTGCTGGCGCGCGACCTCGACCGCCGCGGTGAAATCGTCGGCGAGGATCAGCCGCTTGAAGGCGGCGGAGCCGGTGACGTTGGTGCGTTCGCCGATGTTGACGAACGAGGAGGAGGAAAGAGTTGCGGTCATCGAACAGTCCAAAGAGAATCAGGCAGCAAGCGGGCGGGCGAGAACGCGGTCGTCGTAGAGCTTTCCCCCGACGTTGAACTGGCGTGTCCCGACGTCGACGAAGCCCTGCTTGCGATAGAAAGCGAGCGCCCGTTCGTTGCGGGCGTAAACGCCGAGCAACAGGCGGCGATGCCCTGCCGCAGCGTCAAGAGCGCAGCGCATCAGTGCGGCGCCAAGTCCGCTGCCATGAAAACGCGACAGCGAATAGATGCGCTTGAGTTCGATGTCGCCCGCCTCGGCAGCGGCTAGGTCGGGCCGGCCGATCAGCGCGAAGCCGATCGGCGCGCCGCCCGGCTGCGCCTCGGCAAGCCAGGCGCGCGCGCCCGACGCCAGATAGGCGCGATAGGCGGCCTCCTGATGCTGCGCCGCGCAATGCCCGACGATCGCCTCGCCGTCGAGAATGCCCGCGAAGGTTTCGAGGAAGGTCGCGGCGCCGATCAACGCCAACGCGGCGGCATCAGCCTCTCCGGCCTCGCGGATCGCCCATGTCGGTCCGTCCTCCATCAGGATGCCGCCGCCATCGTGAAGGGTTCCAACCCGGCAAGGCGCGTGCGCACCGGCACCTCGGGAATCCGGCGCGCGGGGAGGCCCTGTACGGCCCTTGCCATCGCCGCGATATGCGCCGGGGTCGATCCGCAGCAGCCGCCGAGGATGTTCACCTGACCATGGTCGGCCCATTCGCGGACCAGCGCCGCGGTCGTGTCGGGCAGTTCGTCATATTCGCCAAGCTCGTTGGGCAGGCCGGCGTTCGGATAGACCATCACCAGCGTGTCGGCGAGGTCGGAGAGCACGCGGACATGCGGGCGAAGCTGCGCCGCGCCGAACGAACAGTTGAGCCCCACTGTCAGCGGCTTCGCATGACGCACCGCATACCAGAAAGCCTCGACCGTGTGGCCCGACAGGTTGCGACCCGACAGGTCGGTGAGCGTCATCGAGATCATCAGCGGCAGCTCGCGCCCGACCTTCGTCTCCGCCTCGAGCGTCGCGGCGATGCCGGCCTTGGCATTGAGCGTGTCGAAGATCGTCTCGATCAGGATGAAATCGGCTCCGCCCTCGGCGAGCGCGATTACCTGTTCGCGATAGACGTCCTTCAATTCGTCGAAATCGATCTCGCGATAGCCGGGATTGTTGACGTCGGGCGACAGCGACAGCGTCTTGTTCGTCGGCCCGACCGCGCCCGCGACGAAGCGGCGGCGGCCGTCCTGCGCCGCGAACTTGTCGGCCGCTTCGCGCCCCAGGCGCGCGCTTTCGTGGTTGATGTCAGCAACGAGCGCTTCGGCGCCATAATCGGCCTGGCTGATCCGGTTCGCGCTGAACGTGTTGGTCGAGACGATGTCCGATCCGGCGGCGAGATAGGCCTCGCCGATCGCGGTCACGACATCCTGCCGCGTCAGCGCAAGGATGTCGTTATTACCCTTCTGATCGTGACCGAGGCCGAGCGATCCCGCATAATCGGCTTCGCCGAGCTTGCGGAGCTGGATCTGGGTGCCCCAGCCGCCATCGGTGAGCAGGATGCGATCCTTCGCCGCCGCGATCAGGGCCTCGCGCGCTGAGATCATGCCGCCTTATCCTTTGCCGGCGCCACCGGCCGCAACCCCAGCATATGACAGATCGCATAGCTGAGTTCGGCGCGGTTGAGCGTGTAGAAGTGAAAATCGCGTACCCCGCCCGCGTAGAGGCGGCGGCACATTTCGGCCGCGACCGTCGCGGCAACAAGCTGGCGCGCGGCGGGCAGATCGTCGAGCCCTTCGAACAGCGCTATCATCCACGCGGGGATCGCGGTGCCGCACATATCGGCCATGCGCCGCGTCTGCGACACGTTCGACACCGGCAGGATGCCCGGCACGATCGGCGCGTCGATGCCCGCCGCAGCCGCGGCGTCGCGGAAGCGCAGGAAGGCATCGGGCGAGAAGAAGAATTGCGTGATCGCACGCGTTGCCCCGGCATCGAGCTTGCGCTTCAGATTGTCGAGATCGGCCTGCGGGCAATCGGCGTCGGGATGCACCTCGGGATAAGCGGCGACCGAAATGTCGAACGGCGCGATCCGCTTCAACCCGGCGACGAGCTCGACCGCATTGGCAAAACCCTCGGGATGCGCCCGATACGCACCGCCGCCGGGGACATCGCCGCGCAGCGCGACGATATGCCGCACGCCCGCGTCCCAATAGGCGCGCGCAACCTCTTCGATCTCGGCGCGCGACGCCTCGACGCAGGTCAGGTGCGCGGCGGGCGGCACCGCGCTTTCGGACGCGATCCGTGCCACTGTCGCATGGGTGCGCTCGCGCGTCGATCCGCCCGCACCATAAGTTACCGAAACGAAGCGCGGCGCCAGCGGCTCGAGCGTGCGGAACGTGTCCCACAGCTGCGCCTCCATCTTCTCGGTCTTGGGCGGAAAGAATTCGAAACTGACGCCGATGTCGCCTTCCAGATTGGCGAACAGCGGCGACGCCGCAGCGCGGCGCGCTTCGGCCAGCGCGTCGAGGGAAGTGGTCATGCGGCGAGCCTTTTGCCTTCGCCGTCGCCCGCGGCGACGGGGGGTTGATCCTGGTCACGGCGGCGCGCGCCAAGCCACAGCTTGACCGCGAGCGCACCGCCTTCGAGTGTTTGCGTCCGTTCGAGCGTCAGCCCCGACGCGGCGAACCAGCCGCCGATCTGCGTATCCGAAAAGCCGAGGCGCGCGTGCGCCGCCAGCGCGCGCAGATCCTCATCCTCGTGCGGCGCAAAATCGGCGACGAGCAAATGCCCGCCATCGCGCAGCACGCGGGCGGCTTCGGCGATGACCCGCTCGGGTTCGTGCGCAAAGTGCAGCGCCTGGTGGATAACCACCGAATCGACGCTGGCGTCGGCGATGGGCAGTGCGAGGAAATCGCCCTGCACCAGATCGACCGGCACTGCCTGATCCGACAGTTTGGCGCGCGCGATGCGCAGCATTTCGGGGCTGCGGTCGAGCGCGGTGATCCGCTGCGCCGTTGGTGCGAAGATTTCGGCCATGCGCCCGGTGCCGGTGCCGACGTCGAGCAGATGGCCCAGCACGCGCCCGTGCATCATCGCGACCATCGCGTCCTCGACCTCGCTTTCGGCGACATGGCGCGACCGGATCGCATCCCATTCGGCCGCATGGTCGGCGAAATAGCGTTCGGCCACCGCCGCGCGCTCGGCGCGAACCGCGGCAAGCCGGCGCGCATCCTGCGCGATCACCAGCGCCTCGCGCGTCGAAAAGGGCCAAGCCCCCGCAGCAGCAGCCATGTCGGCGCCCGGCCCCCGTTCGGCGATGCGCAGGAAGACCCAGCTCCCCTCGCGGCGACGCTCGACGATCCCGGCTTCAGCCAGGATGCGGACGTGGCGCGAAACGCGCGGCTGGCTCTGTTCAAGCACCGCCGCCAGCTCGCCGATCGCCAGCTCCATCTCGCGCAGCAAGGCAACGACGCGCAACCGCGTGGGGTCGGCCAAGGCCCGGAAAATGTCGATCAGCTCGCTCATCGCGGGATCATATAAAGACTTCTTTATATGTGGTCAACGAATTGTCGAGCAACGACGGCGGGGGCGCGATTGCGACGAACGCCGCACCTGAGACAAAAAGTCCGTTGCGCCCCCACTTACAACCTTGTAATTCCGGCGCCCGATCAACGGGAGCAGGATCGCATTGGTCCGGTCCGCCCGCCGGTCGAGAAGTTCAATCAAGAGGGGTATCCCAAATGAAGAAGTCGATCACTCTGTCGCTCGTCCTCGCTGCGTCGCTGAGCGTTGCCGCTTGCTCGCAGAAGGCTGCTGACGAAGCCGCTCCGGCCGACACCGCGGCCACCGAAACCGTCGAAGGCGCCGCCGACGGCGCGATGGAAGCCGCTTCGAGCGCCGCCGACGCGACCGCTTCGGCCGCGACCGACGCTGCCGCTGCCGCCGGCGATGCTGCCGACAAGGCTGGCGAAGCTGCCGACAAGGCCAGCGAAGCCGCTGCGGCCGCCAAGGAAGCGACCGACGCCGCTGCCGCGAAGATGGAAGAAGCCAAGAAGTAAGCTTCCACTTTCGCCTGCACAGGCAAGGAAATCGGGGGTCGTCGACATGCGTCGGCGGCCCCTTTTCCTTTTGCGATCAATACCCCGCGGCCACCGCGTCCCGCCGCACGGTTGCCAAGCCGGGCAGGCGCAGTTAGTCTCCGCGCCCAGTGGCCGGTTATCCGGCCGCTTGCACATCGAAAGGAACATATATGCGCAAGATCATCCTCGCCTCGATGGCCGCAGCGGCCTTCAGCCTCGCCGCTTGCTCGGAAAAGGCGCAGCAGGAAACGTC
>NZ_MEFH01000197.1:0-5319 GCF_001725095.1 Sphingopyxis sp. SCN 67-31
TGCGCACCTATGCCGCCGGTATCCGCAATCCCGTCGGCCTGGCCTTCTATCCGGGCAGCAACACGCTGTGGACCGTGGTCAACGAACGCGACATGCTGGGGTCGGACCTCGTTCCCGACTATCTGACCGACGTCGACGAGGGCGATTTCTTCGGCTGGCCCTGGTATTATTGGGGCGGTTTCACCGATCCGCGGGTTGCCCCCGAAGCCGAGGACCGGCGGCAATATGTCAAGCGGCCGCAATATGCGCTGGGCGCCCATGTCGCGCCGCTGGGCATGACCTTCACCAACGGTCTGGACCTTGGCGACCGCTGGGCGAACGGGGCGCTGATCGCGCTGCACGGGTCGTGGAACCGCGATCCGGTGTCGGGATATGACGTCGTGTTCGTCAAGTTCGGCGACAATGGCAAGCCGCTCGACGCCCTGCCTGTCACCCTGCTCGACCAGTTTGTCGCCAAGGACGGCAAGACGACCCGCGGCCGCCCGGCCGATGTCAAGGTCGCCAAGGACGGCAGCGCGCTGGTCGCCGACGATACCGGCGGGATTATCTGGCGGGTCGCGAAGGCGGGCTGATCCGCCAGATCAAGCGGACGCCGAGCTACACCCGCATCGGCATCAGCACGTAGAGCGCCGGGCTTTTTTCGCTTTCGCGGATCAGCGTCGGCGCGTTCGCGTCGGCGAGGTGGAGTTCGACGGTGTCGCCGTCGACCTGTCCCAAGATATCGCTGAGATAGCGGGCGTTGAAGCCGATCTCCATCGCGTCGGCGTCGTAGCCGGCGGGAAGTTCTTCGGCCGCGGTACCGTTTTCGGGGCTGGTGACGCTGAGCGTGATGCGATCCTTGTCGAGCCCGACCTTGACCGCGCGCGTCTTTTCGCTGGCGATGGTCGAGACGCGATCGACGCCCTGGAACAGGCTCTTGGGATCGACCTTCAGGAGCTTGTCGTTCGCGGTCGGGATGACGCGGCTATAATCGGGGAAGGTGCCGTCGATCAGCTTCGAGGTCAGCACGGCGTTGCCGAGCTGGAAGCGGATCTTCGACGCCGACAGGCTGATTTCGACATTGCCTTCGGCCTCGTCGAGCAGCTTGCGGATTTCGCCGACGCACTTACGCGGCACGATGACGTCGGGCATGCCCGCGGCGCCCTCGGGACGCGTCACCGTATAGCGCGCGAGACGGTGGCCGTCGGTCGCCGCGGCCTTGAGCACCGGACCCGTCGAATCTTCGGCGACGTGCAGGAAGATGCCGTTGAGATAATAGCGCGTTTCTTCGGTCGAGATGGCGAAGCGCGTCTTGTCGATGATCTGGATGAGTTCGGCGACCGGCAGTTCGAAGCTGGTCGGCAGATCGCCCTCGGCGATCACCGGGAAATCGTCGCGCGGCAGCGTCGGCAGATTGAAGTTCGAGCGGCCGGCCTTGACCTGCATCTTGCCTTCGGCGGCGGCGAGGCTGACCTCGGCGCCTTCGGGCAGCTTGCGCGCGATTTCGAACAGGGTGTGCGCCGAGACGGTCGTGGTACCCGGCGTTTCGACCTTTGCCGCGATGGTTTCGACGACCTGCAGATCAAGGTCGGTCGCCATCAGCTTGAGCTGGCCGCTCGCATCGGCTTCGATCAGGACGTTCGACAGGATCGGAATCGTGTTGCGCCGTTCGACCACCGACTGGACGTGGCCGAGGCTCTTCAGAAGCACTGCGCGTTCAATCGTCGCTTTCATTCTTATCCGCCATCCTGTGTTCTGCGGGAGAAGTCCCTGATGGAGCCGGCGCCGCGGACGCAGCGACGCCCCGATTCCCTGCCCCTGGAAATGTCTTCCTTCCTTAACGCGCGCACCGCGCCGCGCAAGCCATGCTTGCATTGCGGCGGCTTTCGCGCAACGGAAGCGCGATGCGGCGGGCGCTATTCCTTCTATTGCTGTGCATCGGCCTGCCCGCGCTCGCTTGGGCGGCGCCGACCGCGCTCGGCATCTTCGATGGCTGGGGCGCCTTCCGCGATCCGGCGACCCCCCGCTGCTACGCGATCGCCAGCCCCGCCGCGACGATCGGGCGGGCGCAGGAAAAAGCCTATGCCAGCATCGGATATTGGCCCAAGGCGCGCATCCGCGGTCAATTCTATATCCGCCTGTCGAAGCCGCGCGCACCGCAGAGCGAATTGCGGCTGACGGTCGGCAGCCGCCGCTTCGTGCTGACCGGCAATGGCGTCCACGGCTGGGCCAGCGATGCCCGCATGGACGCCGCGATCATCGCCGCGATGCGCGCGGCGCCGAGCATGAGCGTCGAGAGCCGGTCGACGACCGGCGGCGCGATTGCCGACACCTATCGCCTGCGCGGCGCCGCGACGGCGATCGACGCGGCAGCGCTGGGGTGCGCGAGCATCCGCTGATGCCGTTTTGGAAAATGGCAGAAAACTGCCGAACTTCATTCGCGATTCACGGTAGCACGCTGCACCGGACCTGATCCGTGGTGGACTTCTTCGACGCGGCGCGAATGGACCCGGGATCACGTCCGGGGTGACGAAGGTGGAAGATTTTGTGTGATCGAAAAATCGCGGAAAACCGCGCAACTTCACTCGCGTTTCATGTTGTGGAGGGGTGCCGGTCGTCATCGGCCAGTTTGAACCACAGCCGACGATTGTAGGAAAGGCCTTTCCGGTCCGCGCCGCCGCCGGGTCAACTGCGCGCAAGCCGCGTCAGCGCCTCGGCCAGAAAATCGAGGACGACGCGGATGCGGGGGACGTGGCGCAGGCGTTCGTGGGTGAGCAGCCACAGGCCGGTCGTATCATCCTCCCGCGCCGGGATGCAGCGGACGAGGTCGGGTTCGCGGTCGGCGAGGAAGGCCGGCAGGATCGTCAGCCCCATTCCCGAACGCACGCCCGCGAGCAACCCCGATGCGGTATCGTAACGCATGACCACCGAATCCTCGAGCCGGTATTGCTTCAGCCACGCCCGATAGGGCTCCCAGATATGGCCGCCGCCGCCGATGAAGGGATGCCTCGCCAGTTCCTCGCGGCTGTGCGGAATGCCGTGGCGTCCGGCATAGTCGCGGCTGCAATAGACCGTCCACGGATTATCGGCGACGCGGCGTCCGACGAGACCCGCCCCCGTCGGCTGCTTGCTGCTGCGGATCGCGATATCGGCCGCGCCGCTTGCAAGGTCGCGCGGCTCGTCCGAGGTGTCGAGGTCGATATGGATGCCGGGATGCGCCGCACGCAGGTCGCGCAGGATGGGCGGCAGAAGGGTGATCGCAATAATCTCCATCGTCGTCAGGCTGACGGTCCCGCCCGCGTCGCGCGACTGGGCGCCCACGGCTTCGCCGAACCGGTCCGCAGAGTCGCGGACCGCAAGCGCACTCGCCAGCATCGCCTCGCCCGTCGGCGTCAACGCATAGCCAGCCTGGCGCCGTTCAAATAGCGTGACGCCGGTAGCCGCCTCCAGCGCGGCGATGCGGCGCGCCACCGTCGTCTGGCTGACGCGCAGCGCCTGCGCCGCCGCAAGCGTGCTGCCGCTTTCGGCGACCGCGAGGAAATATTTAAGGTCGTTCCAGTCGAACATGGCGTCTTGTGGGGAATAATCGCCCCCGCTTCATTCTGCAATTATGCAGAATGATCGCGCAACATCGTTGCTCCTGCGGCGGCGCGCGTAGGCCTATCTGGGTCTTACCGGCTTCCTCCCCTCCCCCAACCCGCCGGTCAACGGAGACATATGATGAAGATGATGTTGACCCTTGCCGCGCTCGCCGCGGTCGCGCCCGCCCTGCCCGCCCACGCCGAACCGGCGCCCGCGCCACGCAGCGTCGCCGTCGTCCATTCGGACCTCGACCTCAGCACCGCACGCGGCGCCGACAAGCTGGAACGCCGTATCTGGCGTGCGGTCGTCACTGTGTGCGGCAGCGCGCCCGACTATGACCTGGAAGGCAAGAATGACGTTCGCCATTGCCGCCGCGACACGATGCGGCAGGCATCAGCCGACGCCGACCGCGTCATCGCCAGCGCCGCAACGCGCGGCGAACCGATCCGGGTGACGCTCGCCAAATAAGCGCCAAATAGGCGCCAGATAAGCGCGCAGCGCACCGCCGCCGCGGTCAGGCGCGAGCGTCGAACGCGCTGCGCGCCGCCTCGACCGCGGCGAGATGCGCTTCGGCCCAATGCCACACGCCGCAAAAGGCTTCGCCCAGGCTGTGGCCGAGATCGGTCAGCGCATATTCGACCTTCGGCGGCACCACCGGATAGACCGTGCGGCGAACGAGCCCGTCGCGCTCCATGGCGCGCAGCGTCTGGGTCAGCATCTTCTGGCTGATCCCCGGTACAAGCTGGGCCAGCCGGGTGAAGCGGCAGGTGCCATGCTCTTCCAATTCCTCGAGCACGAGCAGCGTCCACTTGTCGGCGACTCGACCGATCAGGTCGTTGACCAGCATCTCGACGCGCGGATCGGGCGCGGGATCGGCGGCGGCCGAATAATTTTGCATCGCGGGCACGGCAGAAATCCCAATAGTCTCTATCAAGTAAGTATAGCACTTTCAGGTGCCTACTTTCCATTGGAGAGTAATGGCATAAATTGAGCGTCTCCCCAACCCCGAAACGAAGGACAAACGATGAAAACGACAGGCAACACCATCCTGATCACCGGCGGCGGATCGGGCATCGGTCTGGCACTCGCACAGCGTTGGCACGATGCCGGCAATGTGGTGATCGTGACCGGACGCAATAGCGCCAAGCTGGACGCCGCGATCGAAGGCCGGGCCAACATGCACGCGATGCCGCTCGACGTCACCGATGCCGACGCGATCGCCGCCTTTGCCGCCGACGTCGTGCAGCGCTTCCCCGATCTCAACGTTCTGGTGAACAATGCCGGCGTGATGATGTACGAAGCGCTGGACGGCGAGCGCGATCTGAGCGACGCCGAAGCGACGGTCGTCACCAACCTGCTCGGCCCGATCTGGCTGACCGATGCGCTGATCGACCATCTCGTTGCGCGCGGCGATGGCGCGATCGTCAACGTAACCTCGGGGTTGGCCTTCGTTCCGCTGCCCAAGGCGCCGACCTATTCGGCGACCAAGGCGGCGCTGCACAGCTATACGCAGGCGCTGCGCGTCCAGCTTGCCGGCCGCGTCGACGTGATCGAGCTGGCGCCGCCCGCGGTGCGGACCGAACTGACCCCCGGCCAGTCGACGCGCGACGCCTATATGCCGCTGGATGCCTTTGCCGACGAGGTCATGGCGCTGTTCGCCGAAACGCCGACCCCGGCGGAGATTCTGGTGCGCAATGTCCTCCCGCTGCGGAACGCCGAAGCCGAAGGCGCGGTCGCTGAACGGCTGGCGTTCCTCGC
>NZ_MEFH01000198.1:0-5290 GCF_001725095.1 Sphingopyxis sp. SCN 67-31
CGTCAAAAAGGGGCTGCCGCGCCCGGTCGCGCCGGCCGAGGCGATGCAGCTTGCGCAGGATGTCGAGGATAATGCCCGCGAAGCCTGGGTCGGCGCGCGCGATTTTTCCTTGCTGCTGCTGCTCTATGGTGCGGGTCTGCGCATCGGCGAGGCGCTGTCGCTGACCGGCGCGGCGCTGCCGCTCGGCGAAACGCTGCGCGTGACCGGCAAGCGCGGCAAGACGCGGATCGTGCCGATCCTGCCCGCGGTCGCGGCGGCGGTCGCGCGCTATGTCGCGGCCTGCCCCTGGCCGATGGGCAAGGATGCACCGCTGTTCGTCGGCGCGCGCGGCGGGCCGCTGCAACCGGGCGTCGTGCGGGCCAGCGTCCGGCAGGCGCGCCGCGCGCTCGGCCTGCCCGAGCGCACGACGCCGCACGCGCTGCGCCACAGCTTCGCAACGCATCTGCTCGCGGGCGGGGCCGATTTGCGCAGCCTGCAGGAACTGTTGGGCCATGCGAGTCTGGCGTCGACGCAGATCTACACCGCCGTCGATGCCGCGCATCTGCTCGACGTCTATCGCAACGCTCACCCCCGCGCCGGTTAGTCGCGGCGGTGCTTGGGCTTCCAGGTGAAGACGCGCCAGAAATAGAGAAGGACCAGCGAGCCGATCGCGACGAGCGCGAGCGGGCCGACGAACTGTTCGATATCGGCGAACTGCTTGCCGAACCAGTTGCCCGCGCCGGCGAGGGCGGCGATCCAGATCGTTGATCCGGCGGCGGTCCACAGCAGGAATTTCGCCTGATTCATATGGACCATACCCGCGGGCAGCGACACCATCGTCCGCGCAACGGGCATGAAGCGCGCGACGAAGACGATGCCCGGACCATATCGGACGAAGCCCGCGTGCAAGCGCTCGACCTCGTGCCAGTCGAGCGTCAGCCAGCGGCCGTGGCGGTCGATAAAGGGCTTCAGCCTTTTGTAGCCGATCCAGCGCCCGATCGCATACCACACCCAATTGCCCGCGGTGGTGCCCGCGACCGCGACCGCGACGAGGGTCCAGAAGTCGAAGCGTCCTTGCGCGACCGCGATGCCGCCCAGCCCCATGATGACTTCGGACGGGACGGGCGGGAAGACGTTTTCGAGGAACATCAGGACGGCAATGCCCCAATATCCCCACGCCTGAATCAGATCGAGGATGAATTCGGTCATGAAGGGCAAACGCGGTGGGGGCTCAAGCGATCCGGCGTTCTATCGCATCCCAGATCATGCCGGCCGTATCGCTGTTGTTGAAGCGGTCGATCGCAACGATGCCGGTCGGCGAGGTGACGTTGATTTCGGTGAGCCATTCGCCGCCGATCACATCGATGCCGACGAAGATCAGGCCGCGTTCCTTGAGCTGCGGGCCGAGCGCGGCGCAGATTTCCTGCTCGCGCGGCGTCAATTCCGCCGCTTCGGCATAGCCGCCGACGGCAAGGTTCGACCGGAATTCGCCTTCGCCGGGCTTGCGGTTGATCGCGCCGGCCACGTCGCCGTCGACCAGCACGATCCGCTTGTCGCCTTTGGACACGCTGGGCAGGAATTGCTGGACCATGAAGGGTTCGGGCCAGACCTGACCGAAAAGTTCGACCAGTGCGCCGAGATTGCTGCCGTCAGCGTCGATGCGGAACACCGCCTTGCCGCCGTTGCCGTGCAGCGGCTTGACGACGACGGCGCCGTGGCGCGCCTGAAAATCCTTCACCGCGTCAAGATCGCGCGTGACCATCGTCGGCGGCATGAATTGCGGAAAATCGAGCACGAAAACCTTTTCGGGCGCGTTGCGCACCGAAACGGGATCATTGACCACCAGCGTCTCGCCCCGAATGCGTTCGAGCAGCCAGGTACCGGTAAGATAGCCGAGGTCGAAGGGCGGATCCTGCCGCATCAGCACGACATCGACATCGTGGCCGAGGTCGATCGTTACGGGATCGCCGAAGCGGTAATGCGCGCCGGCCTCGCGCTTGACGTCGAGAACGGGGTGCGCCCGTGTCGTCAGCCGTCCGGCCTCCCAGGTCAGCCCGCGCACATCGTAGTGATAGAGGGTGTAGCCGCGTTCGAGCGCTTTCAGCATCAACGCGAAACTGCTGTCGCCGCCGATGTTGATGCCATCCATCGGGTCCATTTGAACCGCCGCGCACAGGGTCATTCCGTCTTCCTTCAGGGCTGCCAGACGTGGACCAGATGGCGAGGCAAGCGCCCCGGCGCAAGGAGCATCACGTCGATGCGAATATCATCATCGGGTCGCGCAAAGCGCGCGCTGAGCATTTCTGCGGCTGCCGCGACGCGGCGCAGGCGAAATTCGTCGATCGCCATATCGAGATCGGCGGCGCGGTCGCGCCATTTCACTTCGACGAAAGCGAGTGTGCGGCCGCGCCGCGCCACCAGATCGACTTCGCCCGCGGGAACGCGCAGCCGTTCGCCCAGGATACGCCAGCCATGCAGGCGCAGCCACCAGGCGGCGCGCCGTTCGGCCCGGCGTCCGCGCGCTTCGGCGGCGGCGCGGTTCAAGCGCGATCCTTAAGCGCGAGTGCGCGCGCATAAACCGCGTGACGGTCGAGCCCGAAGCGTTTGGCGACGGCCTTGGCGGCTTTGGCCACCGGCTGCTCGTCCAGCGCCTCGCGCAGCGCCGCGTCGATTGCGTCGTCGTCGGCAGCTTCGACGGCCTGCTCCTGGGGCGGGCCGACCATCACGACGATTTCGCCTTTTGGCGGCGCGTCGGCGTAGCGCGCGGCGAGATCTTCGAGCGGGCCGGTGACGCATTCTTCGTATAATTTGCTGATTTCGCGCGCGACCGCCGCCTCGCGATTGCCGAGGCCGGCGGCGAGCGCGGTCAGGGTCGCGGCGAGGCGCGGCCCGCTTTCGTAGAAGACGAGCGTTGCGCGCAGAGCGGCGAATTCGGCGATCGTGTCGGCGCGTGCCTTGGCCTTGTTCGGCAGGAAGCCCGCAAAAAGAAAGCGATCGCTCGGCAGGCCCGACAGGGTGATGGCGGCGATTGCGGCGCAGGGGCCGGGCAGGGTGGTGATTGACCGTCCCGCCGCGCGCGCATCGCGCACCAGCTTGTAGCCGGGGTCCGAAATCAGCGGGGTTCCGGCGTCGGACACCAGCACGACGACTTCGTCCGCCATCCGGGCAACCAGCGCCGCACGGGCGCGTTCGTCGCTATGATCGTGATAGGGGGTCATCGGAACACGCAAGCCCAGATGTGCGAGCAGCTTTGCCGTGACGCGCGTATCCTCCGCCGCGATCACGTCGGCGCGCGCGAGCACCGCCGCGGCGCGCGGGGTGATGTCGCCAAGGTTGCCGATGGGCGTCGCGACGATATAGAGACCGGGCAAGGGAGATATAGAGATGGTCGAATCCGGCATGGCGGCAGAGATGGCAGAAACGACGCGCGAGCGCCAAGGGAATGCGTCGCCGCGGCGGCAATTGCTGCGCGGTATCGCGACGCTGGCGCTCGGCGGGCTGCTCGCCGCATGCCAGGTGGTGCCAAAGACCAACGGTCCGGCCACCCCACCGCCGCCCGACAAGCCCACCGACAATGTCGGCCCCGGCCTGCCGACCGATACCGATCGCCACCGCGTCGCGCTGCTCGTTCCGCAGACGGGAACCAACGCCGACGTCGGCATGGCGATCGCCAATGCGACGACGATGGCGCTGCTCGATACCAAGGCCGACAAGGTCCGCATCACGACGTATGACACCGCGCTGGGCGCCGCCGCGGCCGCGAAGCAGGCGGTGGCCGACGGCAACAAGCTGATCCTCGGCCCGCTGCTCAGCGAGGATGTCACCGCGGTGGCGCCGATCGCGCGGGCGGCGAAGGTGCCCGTCATCAGCTTTTCGAACGACAGCAGCGTCGCGGGCAACGGCGTCTTCATCATGGGCTTCGTTCCCGGCCAGTCGGTCGAGCGGGTCGTGAGCTTTGCCCGCGCCAAGGGGCAGCAGCGCTTCGGCGCGCTGATCCCCAAGAATCTTTATGGCGAGCGTTCGATGGCGGCGTTCAAGGCGGCGGTCGCCAATGCGGGCGGAACGCTCGTCGCGACCGAAACCTATGACCGTAGCGCCGCGGCGCTGACGGGTGCGGCGCGCCGTCTGGCGAGCGCCGGTGCGATGGACGCGGTGCTGATCGCCGATGTCGGCGGCAATGCGGTGCGCGCGGTTCCGATCATCAAGGGCGCGGGACAGCGCCAGATCCTCGGCACCGAATTGTGGAACACCGATGCGACACTGGGCGGCAACCCGGCGATGCGCGGTGCATGGTTCGCCAGCGTTTCGGACGGCCTCTACGGCCAGCTCGCCACCAAATATCGCACCCGGTTCGGCAAGGCGCCCTATCGCCTGGCCAGCCTCGGCTATGATTCGGTGCTGCTGACGGTGCGCATTGCGCGTGACTGGAAGCCGGGGACCAACTTTCCTGCCGGGCGCCTGATGGCGGCGGACGGGTTCGGCGGCATCGACGGCATCTTCCGCTTCAACGACCGCGGCATCGCGATCCGCGCGCTGGAGGTCAGCGAGGTGGGGGCGGGCGGCTTCCGCGTGATCGACCCCGCGCCCGCCAAATGGTAGGGTCCGGATCCTAGGGGCAGCGGGCGTGGCATAGCCGCCACAGTCGGACGAAAACCGCCGGTAAATTGCGCACGGCAACCTTTACGCCGCGCCAATGTTCATTATATGTGCACCGCGCGCGCGTTTGCGCGCCCGCTGCGCATATGAACTGAAACGACACAGGAGATACAGCTATACGCCCGCCCATGACCCGCCGCCCGCTGGCGCCAATGCCGCCGAAGAACGGCCCGCGATACAATGAATTCATCGCCTCGCCCAAGGTCCGTGTGATCGACGAGGAAGGCGAAAATCTGGGCGTAATGCTGACTGCTGAAGCGATCGAACAGGCGGCCGAAGTCGGCCTCGATCTGGTCGAAGTATCCCCCAACGCCGATCCGCCGGTGTGCAAGTTCCTCGATGTGGGCAAGTATAAGTACGAAGCCCAGAAAAAGGCCAATGCGGCCCGCAAGACGCAGAAGACCCAGGAAATCAAAGAGATCAAGATGCGTCCGAACATCGACGATCATGATTTCGAAGTGAAGATGAAGAAGGTCTTCGACTTCCTCGAGGAAGGCGACAAGGTCAAGATGACCATGCGCTTCCGCGGCCGCGAAATGAGCCATACGCAGCTCGGCCTCAACGTGCTGCAGCGCGTGGCGGAGATGACGGCAGAGATCGCCAAGGTCGAGGCGCATCCGCGCACCGAAGGGCGTCAGATGCTGATGGTGCTCGC
>NZ_MEFH01000199.1:0-5286 GCF_001725095.1 Sphingopyxis sp. SCN 67-31
GCTGATCCTCGTCGGCGCGGGCGGCATGTCGTATGAGGAAGCGGCGCAGATTTGCGACTGCGCACTCGGCACGATGAAAAGTCGCGTGTCGCGCGCGCGCACCGCGCTCGAAGAAATCATGGATCGAGGCCAATTCTCGCAGCGCCGCTCGGACGCGGTTCCGGCGAGCGAGGCGATGGATGCGATCATGGACAGCGTCGAGGAAATCACCGCGCGCCGCGAAGCCGCGAACCGCTAACGCGCCGCACATCCTCTCGACTTTTCCGGGCGGGCGCGCCAGACTGGCCGCCCACCTCCCCAGCAAAGCGAGCCTTTTCATGCAGAAAATCCCCGCCCTTGCGCTATCGGCCGCACTGGCCGTCGCCGCCTGTTCGACCGGAACCCCCAGCAACGCGGCCACCGACAGCGCCGCGCTCGACACGTCGGGTGCGCAGCCCGCGACCGCGCTCGCCGATGCGCCCTTCACGGTGCAGGAAGCGGCGGCCTTCAACGAACCGTGGGCGATGACCTTCCTGCCCGGAACGCGCCTCGCGCTCGTCACCGAAAAATCGGGCAAACTCAAACTCTGGGAAGAAGGCGGCGCCGCGCGCGACGTCGCGGGGGTTCCCCCGGTTCTCTACGCCGGACAGGGCGGCCTCGGCGATGTGATCCTCGCCCCCGATTTCGCGCAGAGCGGTGCCATTTACCTGAGCTGGGCCGAAGCCGGCCCGGGCGACACCGCGGGTGCCGTCGTCGGCCGGGCGAAGCTGGTTCAGGGCGCCGCGCCGCGCCTCGATGGGCTCGAGGTGATCTGGAAACAGGATCCCAAAGTGCCCGGCCGCGGCCATTATTCGCACCGCCTCGCCTTCTCGCCCGACGGCCGATATTTGTTCATCGGTTCGGGCGAACGGCAGAAGTTCGATCCGGCGCAGGACATGAAGGCCAATCTCGGCAAGATCCTGCGCCTGAACCCCGACGGCAGCGTCCCCGCCGACAATCCCTTTGCCGCTGAGGGCGGCGTGACCGCGCAAATCTGGTCGCTCGGCCATCGCAATATCCTGGGCCTCGCGTTCGACGGCAGCGGGCGGCTGTGGAATCAGGAAATGGGACCGAAGGGCGGCGATGAGGTCAATCTGGTCGCGGCAAAGGCCAATTACGGCTATCCGATCGTGTCGAACGGCGATCATTATGACGGCCGCGACATTCCCGACCATCCGACCCGCCCCGAATTTGCCGCGCCGAAGCTGTGGTGGAACCCCTCGGTGTCGCCCGCCGGGCTCGTCTGGTACGGCGGCGACGCCTATCCCGGCTGGAAGAACAGCCTGCTGATGGGCGCGCTGTCGGGCGAAGGTCTGATCCGCATGGCGATCGACGGCGACACGCTGCACAAGTCCGATCGCTGGGACTTCGGCACCCGTATCCGCGAGGTCGAGGTGCGCGACGACGGCAGCGTCTGGCTGCTGACCGACGGCAAGAACGGCAAGCTGCTGAAGCTGGTCCCGAAGGCCTGACCGTCGCGCCGACGATGATCCGCAGCTATCTCTCCCGGCGTGCCCTGTGGCCGGCGCGCGTGCCTGATCCCGACGCCCCGCCGCGGCTGGCGCTGCTCTGGCGCGAGGCGGGGTCGCTGCTGCGCGCGCTCGGCGGGCGCGTCCGGCCGATGCCGCCCGAACCCAATCCGGACAGCGCCCACCCGCCGGTGATGGTACTGCCGGGATTTCTGTCGGGCGACTGGTCGACGAAGGCGCTGCGCGCCGACCTGCGCCGCGCGGGCTTTCGCTGCTATGCCTGGGGCCTCGGCTTCAATCGCGGCGCAACCGCCGATATCATTGACCGCATCGACGCGCGCGTCGAATGGATCATCGCGCGCACCGGACAGCCGCCCGCGCTCGTCGGCTGGAGCCTCGGCGGCATCTATGCGCGCGAATATGCCAAGCACCACCCGCACAAGGTCGCGCGCGTCGTCACGCTCGGCTCGCCCTTTTCGGGCAGCCGCCGCGCCAACCGCGCCTGGCGGCTCTATCATCTGATCGCGCGCCACCCGGTCGACAATCCCCCCATCGACTTCCACCCGGCGCCGCGCCCCGAAATGCCGACCTTTGCCTTATGGTCCAAGCATGACGGCGTCGTCGCGGTGAACAGCGCGCGCGGCCTGCCGCACGAAAGCGACCGGCAGATCGAGGTCGAATGCGCACATATGGGCTTTGCCTATGCCCCGACCTCGGTCGCCGCAATTGCCAAGGCGTTAACCGAAGAGATAGGCTGATGTGCGATAGGCCAGCGACAGGGCTAGCCAAAGGAATGCACCGATGCTGACGATCTTTGCGACACTCGCGCTCGCGATGCAGGGAGCCACCGCGCCCGCCGCCTGTCCGCCCGCAGTCGTCACGGGCAGCGCGCAGAGCGCCCGCGTCGCCGTTTATCGCTCGCCCAGCCTGGCCGCACGCAAGACCGACCGGCTGCGCGCGGGAACGCGCGTTCTGGTGTGCGGCGAACAGGGCGGATGGGCGTGGGTCGCCTATGCCAGCCGCCGCAACAGCTGCGTGCCCGCACGCGGAGCGACCTGTGCTACCGGCTGGGTCGACCGCCGCCGCCTCGCCGCGCTCTGATCCTGATCGCCCCGGCCTTCGGCGCCCTCAGCACACATCGATGCGCTCGCCCGGCGCCGCACGCCACACGAACAGCGCGCGCCCGGGGCGCCGTCCCGCAGTGCCCGTCGGTACGAAGCCGACCGCGCGCAGCAGCGCTTCGGACCGCGCATTGCCCGGCCGGCATTCGGCGACGACCGTCGCGCCGCGTCGCGCCGCAGCAATCTCTCGCACCGTCGCGCCGACCGCTTCACGCGCCAGCCCCTTCCCGCGGGCACGGGCGGCGAACCAGTATCCGACCTCATATTCGCCCGCGCCGCGGCGGTGGACACCGATGACCCCGGCCAGTCCCGCCGCGTCGCGCACCGCGTGGAAGACATCGTCGCCGCGCGACCGCGCGATCAGCGCAGCGGCTTCGTCCTTGGTGAAGGGTTCGGGCAGGAAATGGACCTGCGACGTCACCGACGCATCGGTGATCGCCCACAGGTCGGCGGCATCATCGGCGACCAGCCGGTCGATACGGCATCGCGGGGTGGTCAGGCGGATCAAGGTCTCTGTCATCGCAAGCGTCTCTTCTAAAAGGCGCGCCGTGACAGAGGGGGTGCGGTTTCATGATGATGACCATTCGCCTTCCGACACGGCGGCCATGGTCATGATGAATGATGCCATGCCGCTCCTTAGGTAAAGGAGCGCCAATACGCCTTGAATCGAAGGGATCGGTCGTTGGTCATCGCAGCGGTGCCTATCAGGCGCCGGCGCCGCGATCAAGCGCGCGATCAGCCCGCGCGCTGCGCCGCGAGCAGATAGTTCAGCGCTTCGCTGCCGCCGAGCTTGAACCCGCGCGCTGCCGATGGCGCGAGGCCGGTGCGATCGACGACTTCAAGCCCCGCCGCCGCGAGGAGCGCGGTCAATTCTTCGGGCTTCAGAAACTGGTCCCAGTCGTGCGTGCCGCGCGGTACGGCGCCGATCCGCTCGGCCGCCTCGACGAGCAGCAGCTTCGACAGGGCGGTGCGATTGGGCGTCGACAGGATCATCAGTCCGCCGGGCGCCAGGCGCGCGGCAAGTTCGGCGATGAAGGCCGCCGGATCGGCCACATGCTCGACCACCTCCATCGAGGTGACGAGGTCGAAGGTCGCGGGCGGCAGTGCCGCCAGTTCGCCCGCATGATAGTCGATTCCCAGCCCCTGCCCGGCCGCATGCGCGCGCGCCGCGGCGATATTTTCGGGTGCGGCATCGACCCCCGTCACCGCCGCCCCCATCCGCGCGAGCGGTTCTGCAAGCAGGCCCGCGCCGCACCCGACGTCGAGCGCGCGCTTGCCGGCGAGCGGCTTCAGATCGCGGCTGTCGGTCAGCCAATGCGCGTCGATCCGGTCGCGAATATAGGACAGGCGCACCGGGTTGAGCTTGTGCAGCATGGCGGACGAGCCGTGCGGATCCCACCAGTCGGCGGCGAGCGCGCCGAAATGGGCGGCTTCGTGCGGATTGATTGTCGTAGCGCTCATAGAGCGCGATTTGGCACCCCGCCCGGCGCGGCACAAGACTTATCGGGATAGAATAATCGTTCGGCGGATACCCGCGCTCCTGTTGCGAACGGACAAGAAAAAATATCCTGATGGTATAATCTGTCGGCCTTGCCATCGCGCTCCCCCTTCCCTAACAGCGCGGTCGCCGCGGAAATCCTTGGAAGTTGCGGCCGAAACCAGTTTGCGAAAAGGCGGGACGAGATGGCACGGATCGTGATGAAATTCGGGGGCACGTCGATGGCGGGCACCGAGCGGATTCGCACCGTCGCGAAACTGGTCGCGCGCGAAGTGGCGCAGGGCAACGAGGTGGCCGTCGTCGTCTCGGCGATGGCGGGCGAGACCGACCGGCTCGTCAATTTCTGCCGCGAGGCGAACCCGCGTTACGACCCGGCGGAATATGATGTCGTGGTCGCGGCGGGCGAACAGATCACGTCGGGTCTGCTCGCGCTCACGCTGCAGGCGATGGGCGTTCCCGCGCGCAGCTGGCTCGGCTGGCAGCTCCCGATCCGCACCGAAGAGGCGCATGCCCGCGCCCGCATCCTCGACATCGAAACGGGCGCGCTGCTCGCGGCGATGGGCCGCGGCGAAGTCGCGGTGATCCCGGGCTTTCAGGGGATGATGGACGATGGCCGCATCTCGACCCTGGGGCGCGGCGGATCGGACACCAGCGCTGTCGCGGTCGCCGCGGCGGTGGAGGCCGATCGCTGTGACATCTACACCGATGTCGACGGCGTCTACACCACCGACCCGCGCATCGTCGCGCGCGCGCGCAAGCTCGACTATGTCACCTATGAAGAAATGCTCGAACTCGCGAGCGTCGGCGCCAAGGTGCTCCAGACGCGCTCGGTCGGCCTCGCGATGAAGATGGGCGTGCGCGTGCAGGTGCTTTCCAGCTTCGTCGAGGGCGACGAGGCACCCAAAAGAGGCACGATGATCGTCAGCGACGAGGAAATAGAGGAACATCAGATGGAACGGCAGCTGATCACCGGCATCGCCCACGACAAGAATGAAGCGAAGATCATCGTGACGCGCGTCCCCGACCGTCCGGGCGGCGTCGCCAACATCTTCGGCCCGCTCGCCGCCGCGGGGATCAACGTGGACATGATCATCCAGAATGTCGGCCGCGACAAGGGCGAGACCGACGTGACCTTCACCGTTCCCGCCGCCGACCTCTTGCGGTCGATCGACCTGCTCGA
>NZ_MEFH01000200.1:0-8427 GCF_001725095.1 Sphingopyxis sp. SCN 67-31
TTCGAGGTCGGCAATCTGAAAGCGATCCGGGCGAAAAGCGACCTGCCGCTGATCCAGCTCATGGACGGCGAGGGCGGTCCGGCCGACGATGCGCAGCAAAGCTATGCCGCGATGGCGACGCCTGCGGGGCTGAAGGCGATTGCCGCCTATGCCGACGGGATCGGACCCAACAAGACAATGATCATCCCGCGCACCGCGCTCGGCACGCTCGGTGATCCGACCCATCTGGTGCGCGATGCCCATGCCGCCGGGCTGAAGGTCCATCCATGGACCTTTCGCCGCGAGAATTATTTCCTGCCGCTTGGAGACAAGAGCGGCATCAACCCCGCCGGCCACGGCGATCTGGCGGACGAGATCCGCACCTATCTGAAGACCGGGATCGACGGCCTGTTCAGCGACAATTCGCGCGAGGCGGTGCCGGTGGTCCATGCAGGAGTATCGCAATGACGCAGCGTCCCCTTGGCCAGAGCGGCCTGTCGGTCCGTCCCTTCGTGCTGGGCGGCAATGTCTTCGGGATGACCGCCGATCGGGCCGCAAGTTTCGCGATCCTCGACCGCTTCGTCGAGCGCGGCGGCGGGATGATCGACACCGCCGATGTCTATTCGGCGTGGGTGCCGGGGCACAAGGGCGGCGAATCCGAAAGCATGATGGGTGCGTGGCTGAAGGATAGCGGCGCGCGCGACCATGTGCTGATCGCGACCAAGGTCGGCATGATGCCCGGCGGGCTGAAGCCCGATCGCATCCGCGAAGCGGTGAAAGGCTCGCTCGATCGGCTCGGCGTCGATACGATCGACCTCTACTTCGCGCACAAGGACGATCCCGATGTGCCGCTGGACGAAGTGCTCGGCGCGTTCGGCGAACTGGTCGATGCCGGGACAGTGCGTGCGATCGGGGCATCCAATTATAGTGCCGAGCGGCTGGCCGAGGCGCTGCGCGTCGCCGACGCCGGGGGACTGCCGCGTTTCACCGCGATGCAACCCGAACTCAACCTGCTCGACCGCGATCAATATGAAGGCGCGCTGCAACAGCTTTGCATCGCCGAAGGGCTCGGCGTCGTCACCTATTTCAGCCTCGCGTCGGGCTATTTGTCAGGCAAATATCGCAGCGCCGACGATTTCGGCAAGAGCCCGCGCGGCGCGCGGGCCAAAGCCTATCTGGAGGGCAAGGGGCCGGCGGTGCTCGCCGCAATGGACGCGATCGCTGCCGAAACCGGCGCCACCCTGTCGCAGATCGCGCTCGCTTGGGTCGCCGCGCAGCCGGGCGTCACCGCGCCGATCGCGAGCGCCACATCGGTCGCGCAACTCGACGAGATCATGGACAGCGAGACGGTCACGCTGACCGACTTGCAATTGGCGGCGCTGAACGAAGCGGGACGCGGCACCGCATAAGGTCCGCCGCGCACGCGGCCGTTTCGGCCCGGCCGGCCCCCGGGGAGAGGCGGGCCGGGCCAGCGCGGCCGCGCATCGGATCAGCCGCTTTCCTCGTCCCACCCGAACACCTGTTCGAGCGGCTTGCCGAAGGTGCGCGCGATACGGAAGGCGACTTCGAGCGAGGGCGAATATTTGCCTTGTTCGATCGCGGCGATCGTCTGGCGGGTCACGCCGACGCGCTCGCCGAGTTCGGCCTGCGTCATTTCGCCCGCGAGAAAGCGCAAGGTGCGGATGTCGTTCGAGAAGGGCAGCCTAGCCATGCCAACCCCGGCGATAGCTGATGAGGACGACCGCGCTGTTCACCAGTTCGGCGAGAACGATTGCGAACAGGCCTGTGTTCGCGAGCGGCACGCCCTGCTCCACAAAGGGCAGATAGACGCCGACGACCATCATCCCCGCCAGCAGGACATAATAAGCGATCGTGGCGCCGCGGCGGCGGATCGCGCGGTCGCGCTCATCGGCACGGACCCGCTCCGACTTCGGCGCCTGCGCGGACAGGATGATGGTGCCGACGATGACGATGGCCGCGTGCGCCAAGGCGATCGAGCCGAACAACCACAGCATGGGGAAAACTTCGCGCCCGGCGGGATGCCCGGCGATGATGAGTCCGAAATAGAGACTATAGGCGGCGAGCATGGCCA
The DNA here is from genome assembly GCF_001725095.1 of Sphingopyxis sp. SCN 67-31. Taxonomy (NCBI): domain Bacteria; kingdom Pseudomonadati; phylum Pseudomonadota; class Alphaproteobacteria; order Sphingomonadales; family Sphingopyxidaceae; genus Sphingopyxis; species Sphingopyxis sp. SCN 67-31. The sequence goes on from NZ_MEFH01000200.1 coordinate 2,072, forward strand.
AGACGTTCAGCCACGCGGACTTTTCGCGGAAATTCATGGATAAGTCTCCGGTACCTGCGCCGGCAAGCTGCCGCGCCGTTTCAAGGGTCGCGCGGGGCATGGGTCAATAGCCCCGGCGATAGAGGTAAAGCTGGACGCCGATCCGCGTCAGTTCGGCGAGGACGACCGTCGCAAGCAGCAGGTTGAGCTGCACCGCCGGCCCCGCGTTCCAGAACAGGGCGAAGATGCTGACCCACACGCCGACGACGAGCGGATAATAGGCATAATGGGTGCCGCGATAATGGATCGAACGGTCGCGTTCGTCTTCCTTGAGGTCGGCCTCGGCCGGGGCGCGGATCGCCATCCAGGCCGATGCGATAGTCATAGCGATGATGATCGCGACGGTGACCGGCAGCAGCATCCCCGCACTCGCCCAAAGGCCTGCCGGGCTGGCTGCAATCCCCCACGGATAGGCAAGAAAATACCAGCCGAAGGCGGCGATCATCGTGACCAGCGTCACCCAGTGAATTTTTTCGCGGAACGACATTTGGCGTCTCCATGTTCATAATATGCGACTCGATGTAAATAATTTTTGACATAGAGTCAATCTATGCGAACATCGCTCCGCTTTGCGGCCTTTCGCAGCGCAGCATAAGCCGCTAAACCCGCGCCCCATGTCCACGCTCCCAAAAACGCTCACCCTCGACACCTCCACCAGCCGCGCCAATCCGACGCCGCAGCCGATGAAGCGCCTGACGGTGCCGCGCATTCGCCAGCGCAAGGGCGGCGGCGAGCCTTTGGTGATGCTGACCGCCTATACGGTGCGGCAGGCGCAGCTGCTCGACCCGCATTGCGACATGCTGCTCGTCGGCGATTCGCTGGCGCAGGTGATCTATGGCCTGCCGCATACTGTCGCGGTGACGATGGAGATGATGGCGTTGCACGGCGCCGCGGTGGTGCGCGGCAGCTATCATGCCGCGGTGATCGTCGACATGCCCTTCGGCAGCTATGAGGCGAGCCCCGAACAGGCCTTCGCCAATGCCTCACGCCTGCTCAAGGAAACCGGCGCGGCGGCAGTGAAGGTCGAGGGCGGCAAGGTGCTCGCCCCGACGATCGAATTTCTGACCCAGCGCGGGATTCCGGTGATGGGGCATGTCGGGCTGACGCCGCAGGCGGTAAACATCCTCGGCGGCTATGGCGTGCGCGGCAAAAGCGACGAGGAAGCGCGCACGATCGTCGAGGATGCGGTCGCTGTCGCGCAGGCCGGTGCCTTTTCGATCGTTATCGAAGGCGTGCTCGAATCGATCGCGATCGAGATTACCGGCAAGGTTGCCTGTCCGACGATCGGTATCGGTGCCTCGGCGCAATGCGACGGGCAGGTGCTCGTTACCGACGACATGCTCGGCATGTTCGAACGCGTCCCCAAATTCGTGAAGCGGTACCAGGATATGGCGGGTGTGATCGACGGCGCAGTGAAGGAATATGCCCAGCAGGTCAGGTCCCGTTCATTCCCGACCGACGATCAAATCTACAAGGGTTGATGGCGCCCCGGACGGGTGCCTGCGGGGGTCAAGTGAATCGCTTGGCCTTTTTCGGCATGACCGCTAAGGAACGGCCGGCGAACCCGAAGCGGGCATCGCTCGCGAACGAGTTATGGAGGATTGATTGGCCCTGAGCCCGACGAACAATGCGGCCTTCCTGCAGGAAGTCGACGAGGCCGTCCGCAAGGATCAGCTCAGCTCCATCATGCAGCGTTACGGCCGCTGGATCGTCGGCGCGGCGATCGCGGCGCTGCTGGCGTTCGGCGGCTATCTCTATTGGGAGCACCGTCAGACGGTGGCGCGCGGCGAAAAGGCCGAACAGCTGCTGGCCGCTTTCGACAAGGCCGCGGCGCAGCCGACGGCGGCGACCGCCGATCTCAAGACGCTGGCAGGCGAGGGCAATGCCGCCTATCGCGCCGCCGCGCTGATCGAGCAGTCGAACATGAAGGCGAAGGCCGGCGACCTGAAAGCCGCCGCCGCGCTGCTCGCGCAAGTCGCGGGCGACGCCAAGCTCGACCAGTCGATGCGCGATATGGCGCTGGTTCGCCAGACCGCCCTCGAATTCGATACGATGAAGCCCGAGGCGGTGATCGCGCGGATGAAGCCGCTTGTCGATGCGACCGACCCGGTATCGAGCTGGTTCGGCAGCGCGGCCGAGCTGACGGCCGCGGCTTATTATCACCTCGGCCAATATGACAAGGCCGGCGCGCTCTATGCGCGTATCGCCAAGGCGCCCGCTACCTTCAAATCGCTGCAGTCGCGGACGGTACAGATGGCGGGGATGCTCGGCGTCGATGCGGTCGAGGATCGCGCGGCGGCAAGCGCCGCCAAGGACACGACAAAGGACCAGCAAGGCGGTGCCGCCCCGGGCGCAGCGGCCGCCGCCAAGAGTGAGGAAGCCAAATAAGATGCGGAAACGCCAATATGTGATTTGCGCCATGATGCTCGCGCTGCCGCTTGCGGGCTGCGGCGCGTTCAAGGGCAAGGGCGGTCCGCGCACGCCGACGGTCGGCGAGCGCATTTCGATTCTGTCGAACGACAACAGCATCAAGGTCGATCCGACAACCGCCGAGATTGCGGTGGTGTTGCCCGATCCGGTGCTCAACGCCGATTGGGCGCAATCGGGGGGCAATGCGTCCAAGTCGATGGGGCATCCCGCGCTCGGCGCCGCGCGTACCAAGGCGTGGGAAGCGTCGATCGCGGGCAGCACCAAGAAGCAGCGGCTCGCCGCGGCCCCGGTAATTTCGAACAACCGGCTGTTCGCCGTCGATACCGATGCCGTCGTGTCGGCTTTCGCCGCCGATACCGGCGCGAAGCTGTGGAGCGTGTCGATCGGCAGCACGGGCAAGGATTTCGAAAATTCGCTGTTCGGCGGCGGCGCGTCGGTCGACGGCAATGTCGTCTATGCGACGAGCGGCGTCGGCGACGTCGCCGCGCTGAACGCCGAGGATGGCAAGCTGTTGTGGAAGGTCAAACCCGCGGGGCCGCTGCGCGGTGCGCCGACGGTTGCCTTCGGCGGCGTCTATGTGATCACGCAGGACAACCAGATTTTCGCGCTCAACGCCGGCGACGGCGCGGTGCAGTGGCAGGCGACCGCGTCGATCGAGCCCGGCAGCGTGTTCGGTGCGGCATCGCCCGCGGCGGGGCAGGGGACGATCGTCGCCGGCTTTTCGTCGGGTGAGGTTCAGGCCTACCGNGCCGACCCGGTGATCGACCGCGGCCGCGTTTTCGCGCTCGGCCAGGGCGGCCGCATGGCGAGCTATGACCTGCTCACCGGCCAGCGCATCTGGGAGATCTCGATCGCCGGTATCTCGACGCCCTATGTCGTCGGCGAGTGGGTCTATGCGATGACCGACGACGGCAAGCTGCTGTGCGTCGCGCGCGGTTCGGGCAAGGTCCGCTGGATCCAGCAGCTCGCGCGCTATCGCGTCGAAACCGAGCGTAAGAAGAAGGATCCGATCCGCTGGACCGGCCCGATTCTGGCCGGCGGACGCCTGATCGCGGTGAACAGCGAGGGACAGCTCGTCGAATTTTCGCCGACCGACGGTTCGACGCTCGCGACCACCGAGTTCAAGTCGCCCTTGTCGCAGCCACCCGTGGTTGCGAACAACCGGCTCTATATCCTGGCGGACGACGGCACGATCACCGCCTGGCAATAACAGGGCGCGGCCGGGTTGGCCCGCCGCGAAGATAGGATAGACGCATGGCGCGATCCGCGACGATCGCCATTGTCGGCCGACCCAATGTCGGCAAATCGACGCTGTTCAACCGGCTGGTCGGCAAGCGCCTGGCGCTGGTCGACGACCAGCCGGGCGTGACGCGCGACCGGCGCGAGGGCGATGGCAAGCTGCTCGGCCTGGAATTTCTGATCGTCGATACCGCGGGGTTCGAGGATCAGGACGCGGCGACGCTGCCCGGCCGGATGCGCGTGCAAACCGAAAAGGCGGTGCGCGAAGCCGATGCGGCGCTGTTCATGATCGACGCGCGCGCGGGCGTGACCCCACTCGACGAAGAAATTGCGCGCTGGCTGCGCAGCGAAGACACGCCGATCATCCTGTGCGCCAACAAGGCCGAAGGCAAGCAGGGCGAGGCGGGGCTGATGGAGGCCTATTCGCTCGGCTTCGAATCGCCGATTGCGCTCAGTGCCGAACATGGCGAGGGACTGGTCGATCTGTTCGACGCGCTGCGCCCGATCGTCGAACCCTTCATGGACGCCGACGAAGAGGCGGTCGGCGAGGATGCGGACGAGGATGCGCCGCTCGGCCCGCTCAAGCTCGCGATCGTCGGGCGGCCCAATGCGGGCAAATCGACGCTCATCAACCGGATGATCGGCGAAGACCGGCTGATTACCGGACCCGAGGCCGGGATCACGCGCGATTCGATCCGCGTCGACTGGCAATGGGAAAAGGATGGCGAGGTCCATCCGATCCAGCTTTTTGACACCGCCGGGATGCGCAAGCGGGCGAAGGTTCAGGACAAGCTGGAAAAGCTGTCGGTGGCCGACGCGCTGCACGCGGTCGATTTCGCCGAGGTCGTCGTGCTGCTTCTTGACGCCACAAAGGGGCTGGAGGCGCAGGATCTGCGCATCGCCGACCGCGTGCTGGAGGAAGGGCGCGCGCTGATCATCGCGCTCAACAAATGGGACGTTGCCGAAGACCCGTCGTCGCTGTTCAACGGCGTCCGTGCGGCGCTCGACGACGGGCTCAGCCAGATCAAGGGCGTGCCGCTGCTCAGCATTTCGGGCGCGACGGGGAAGGGGATCGACACGCTGGTCCGCGTCGCCTTCGAACAGCGCGCGATCTGGACCAACCGTGTCTCGACCGCGAAGCTCAACCGCTGGTTCGAACGCGCGGTAGACGCCAATCCGCCGCCGGCGCCGGGCGGCAAGCGGATCAAGCTGCGCTACATGACGCAGGCGCGCACGCGTCCGCCGACCTTCATCATCTTCGGAAGCCGGACCGATTCCCTGCCCGCCAGCTACCAGCGCTATCTGGTCAACGGGATGCGCAAGGAACTGGGCTTCCAGGGCGTGCCGATCCGCATCAATTTCCGCAACACGCGCAACCCCTATGACGAATGACGCCGCGGGCACATCGGCGGCGCTGACCGTCGATGCGCGTGGCATGCGCTGCCCCTGGCCGGCGCTGCGGCTCGCCCGCGCGATGCGCGCCGCGCAGGATGTCGTGCTGATCGCCGACGACCCCAACGCCGCGCGCGAAGTTGCGGCGCTTGCCGCCGAACAGGGCTGGCGGATCGATGACGCCGGGCCGATGGGCGAAGCCGCGCGTTGGCGCGTCCGGCGCGACTGACCCGTTTCGGGGCGATTCGGCGGTGTCCGCTTTGCGCGCGTAACCTCTTTTTTACCGACTTCGGTGCATGTGCAGGACGGGACCACGGACCAGACTGAACACCGAGGGACGGAAAATTGGACGAGATCCTGGTCGATTGGAATGAATTTCGCGCGACTCGCACCCAGTTGGGGGCGGCATTCGTGCGGATTCTGGGCTATTTTCGCGAGGACGGCATCAAGTCGGTCGCCGCGATCGAAGAGGCGATGCGCGCGCGCAGCGCCGGCGGCCTCGTCATGCCTGCGCATACGCTCAAGAGCGAGGCGCGCCAGTTCGGCGCCGAACGGCTCGGCGCGCTGGCCGAAGATATCGAAATGTTCGCGCGCCACTGCGTCGAGGCGCAGGTCAGCCCGGAAGAATATCTGCCGCGCGTCGTCGAACTGCGCCCGCTGTTCGAGGAAACGCTGACCGCGCTCGAACGCGAAGCGAACCCGCTCGTCCAGCGCCGCCCGACTTTCGGCCGCGCCGTCAGCTAAGCCCTGGACCTTCGGCCAGCGTGCGCCGCATCGGCTGTCGCTGCCAGCGCGACAGGCTGCGCCACAGCCATTCGAGCGGGCCATATTCGAAACGCGCGAGCCAGGGCTTCGACCAGAGCAGCATCGCCGCCCACATGGCGAAGCAAAAGAGGTAGAGCGCCGCGCGCGGAACGCTGCTGAACAGCGCCAGCCCATAGCCGTAGAAGATCGTCGTCATCACCACCGACGTCGCGAGATAGTTGGTGAAGGCCATGCGTCCGGTGGCCGCAAGCCGGGCGCGCAGCGCGGGCGATGCCGCGGTCTTGATGAGCAGCATGATGAGCGCGGCCCAGCCGAACGTCATCACGAAATCGAACGGGGTCGACCAGACGAGTGCCGCACCGAACACCGCGACGGTACCGAAACCCGTGGCTGCGCTATGCCAGGCCAGCAGCGCGAGCGGCGGCGCGGATAACAGGAAGGCCGCGATCGCCCATTTGCGATAGCGCGCGGCGTCCCATTCGCCCGTCAGC
>NZ_MEFH01000201.1:0-6893 GCF_001725095.1 Sphingopyxis sp. SCN 67-31
GGCATTTACGGGGCGCTACCGGCCGGAAATCCGCGGCGCAAGCCGCTTGACGCTTGACCGCAAAGGGAATCACCGCTAGGGGCGCCCCCGATCGAAAGCGGCGGACTTTTCGCCAAACTCGTTCACAACAGCGCTTGAACATTGCTGGCGCGGATGGAGCCTCCGGAGGACGAATGTGTCCGCCGGGGTCTTTTGCTGTTATCAGGTCGGGGCATTTCGATGCCCCGGAGCTTCATCCACCGCGGTAGAGTAACCGTTCGCTCCGATGGGCGGACACTTGAAGGTGAAGCATTCATGCCCACGATCAACCAGCTGGTCCGCAAGGGCCGGACTCCGCAGAAGGTGAAGTCCAAGGTCCCGGCGATGGAAGCAAACCCGCAGAAGCGCGGCGTTTGCACCCGTGTCTATACGACGACCCCGAAAAAGCCGAACTCGGCGCTCCGCAAGGTTGCGAAGGTCCGCCTGACCAACCAGCGCGAAGTCATTTCCTACATCCCCGGCGAAGGCCACAACCTCCAGGAACACAGCGTCGTGCTGATCCGCGGCGGCCGTGTGCGCGACCTTCCCGGTGTCCGTTACCACGTCCTGCGCGGCGTTCTGGACACCCAGGGTGTGAAAGACCGCAAGCAGAGCCGTTCGAAATACGGTGCGAAGCGTCCGAAGTAAGGACGGCTTTTTCGGCTATTTGATCATCCCGCGGGCGCGTTGCGCCGGGATGCTGTTGTAAAAGGAATTACCTATGGCTCGTCGTCGTCGTCCTGAACGCCGCGAAATCCTGCCCGATCCCCGTTTCGGGGATGTCGTGCTGTCGAAGTTCATGAACAGTGTCATGCTCGACGGTAAGAAGTCGGTCGCCGAAAGCATCGTCTATGGTGCGCTCGAAGCGGTCGAAGCCCGCGCCAAGAAGGAACCGCTCGGCGTGTTCCATGAGGCGCTCGCCAACATCCGTCCGAACATCGAAGTGCGCAGCCGCCGCGTCGGCGGTGCGACCTATCAGGTTCCGGTCGAAGTCCGTCCGGACCGCGCGCAGGCGCTCGCGATCCGCTGGCTGATCACCGCGGCGCGCAACCGCAGCGAAACCACGATGGCCGCGCGCCTGTCGGGCGAACTGCTCGATGCGTCGAACAATCGCGGCAACGCGGTCAAGAAGCGCGAAGACACGCACCGCATGGCCGAAGCGAACCGCGCCTTCAGCCACTACCGCTGGTAATTTGCGAGGGCGCCCCCCGGCGTCTCGCAATCGCAACAAAACTTCCTATATCGGGGGCGGCTCCAAAGGCTTCCCCCAAAAACCGAGGAAAAGATCATGGCACGCAGCCATCCGCTCGAACGCTATCGCAATTTCGGTATCATGGCGCACATCGACGCCGGCAAGACCACGACGACCGAGCGCATTCTCTATTACACCGGCAAGTCCTACAAGATCGGCGAAGTCCACGACGGCGCTGCCACGATGGACTGGATGGAACAGGAACAGGAACGCGGCATCACGATCACGTCGGCTGCCACCACCTGCCTGTGGAAGGCCGATGAAGGTCAGGGTCCGGAACACCGCCTGAACATCATCGACACCCCCGGCCACGTCGACTTCACCATCGAAGTCGAACGTAGCTTGCGCGTCCTCGACGGCGCGGTCGCCGCGTTCGACGGCGTTGCCGGTGTCGAACCCCAGTCGGAAACCGTGTGGCGCCAGGCGGACAAGTACAAGGTTCCGCGGATGTGCTTCATCAACAAGCTCGACCGCACCGGCGCCAATTTCTATTACTGCGTCCAGACGATCATCGATCGCCTGGGTGCGGTGCCGGCCGTCCTGTACCTCCCCATCGGCGCGGAATCGGACTTCAAGGGCCTCGTCGACCTCGTCAACGAACGCGCGATCATCTGGAAGGATGAAAGCCTGGGCGCCGAATTCTTCTACGAAGACATCCCGGCCGACCTCGCCGACAAGGCTGCCGAATATCGCGAAAAGCTCGTCGAACTCGCCGTCGAACAGGACGACGATGCGATGGAAGCCTATCTCGAAGGCACGCTGCCCGACGTGGCGACGCTGAAAGCGCTGATCCGCAAGGGCACGCTCGGTCAGGCGTTCGTTCCGGTCCTGTGCGGCTCGGCGTTCAAGAACAAGGGCGTCCAGACGCTGCTCGACGCGGTCGTCGACTATCTGCCTTCGCCGCTCGACATCCCCGACGTCCAGGGCATCAACCCGGACACCGAGGAAGCCGATTCGCGTCCGACGTCGGACAGCGCACCGCTGTCGATGCTCGCGTTCAAGATCATGAACGACCCGTTCGTCGGCTCGCTCACCTTCGCGCGCATCTATTCGGGTACGCTCTCGAAGGGCACCTACCTGAACTCGGTGAAGGACAAGAAGGAAAAGATCGGCCGTATGCTCCTCATGCACGCCAACTCGCGTGAGGACATCGAAGAAGCCTATGCGGGCGACATCGTCGCGCTCGCCGGCCTCAAGGAAACCACCACGGGCGACACGATCTGCGCGAGCAATGCGCCGATCATCCTCGAACGGATGGAATTCCCCGAGCCGGTCATCGAGCTGTCGGTCGAACCCAAGACCAAGGCCGACCAGGAAAAGATGGGCGTTGCCCTCAACCGCCTGGCTGCCGAGGATCCCTCGTTCCGCGTCTCGACCGACCATGAATCGGGCCAGACGATCATCAAGGGCATGGGCGAGCTTCACCTCGACATTCTCGTCGATCGCATGAAGCGCGAATTCAAGGTCGAAGCAAATGTCGGTGCGCCGCAGGTGGCGTATCGCGAAAGCCTCGCGAAGCCGGTCGAAGTCGACTACACCCACAAGAAGCAGTCGGGTGGTTCGGGTCAGTTCGGTCGCGTCAAGGTCCAGGTCACCCCGGGCGAGCGCGGCAGCGGCGTCACTTTCACCGACGAGATCAAGGGCGGCAACATTCCGCGCGAATATATCCCGGCGGTCGAAAAGGGTTTCCGCGAATCGGCTGAAAACGGTCACATGATCGGCTTCCCGATCATCGACTTCGACATCAAGCTGATCGACGGTGCGTACCACGATGTCGACTCGTCGGCGCTGGCGTTCGAAATCGCGGGCCGTGCGGCGATGCGCGAAGTGGCGGCAAAGGCCGGCATCAAGCTGCTCGAACCGGTGATGAAGGTCGAAGTTGTTACCCCTGAAGAATTCATGGGCGACGTGATCGGCGACCTCAACAGCCGTCGTGGCCAGATCCAGGGTACGGACAGCCGCGGCAACGCCCAGGTGGTTGAAGCCATCGTGCCGCTCGCCAATATGTTCGGCTACGTCAACCAGCTGCGTTCTTTCACCCAGGGCCGCGCCCAGTACACGATGCAGTTCTCGCACTATGAAGAAGTGCCGAACAACGTCGCGGACGAGGTGAAGGCGAAGATGGCCTGATCCGGTTTGGCCGTGCGGGGCTTGCCTCGCACGGCGGACCCGGACAAGCGCGGGCTTGCACCGCGCGGCAAGACCTACTAAGGGCGGCGCCTGATTCAGCAGGCTCGTCCAGGACTGATCAACTCAACACGCGAACAAGAAGGTTCAAGAAACATGGCTAAGGCTAAATTTGAGCGGACGAAGCCGCACTGCAACATCGGCACCATCGGTCACGTCGACCATGGCAAGACCTCGCTGACCGCTGCGATCACCAAGGTGCTCGCCGAAGAAGGTCTGTCGCAGAAGGTCGACTTCGAAAACATCGACAAGGCGCCCGAAGAGCGCGAACGCGGCATCACCATTTCGACCGCGCACGTCGAATATGAAACCAAGGAACGCCACTATGCGCACGTCGACTGCCCGGGTCACGCCGACTATGTGAAGAACATGATCACCGGCGCGGCGCAGATGGACGGCGCGATCCTGGTGGTTTCGGCTGCTGACGGCCCGATGCCGCAGACCAAGGAGCACATCCTGCTCGCGAAGCAGGTCGGCGTTCCGACCATGGTCGTCTTCCTGAACAAGGTTGACCAGCTCGACGATCCCGAACTGCTCGAACTCGTCGAACTCGAAATCCGCGAAGAACTTTCGAAGCGCGACTTCGACGGCGACAATATTCCGATCATCGCGGGTTCGGCTCTGGCCGCCCTCGAAAGCCGCGACGACAACATCGGCAAGGAAGCGATCCTGAAGCTGATGGAAGCCGTCGACAGCTGGATCCCGCAGCCGGAACGTCCGCTCGACAAGCCCTTCCTGATGCCGATCGAAGACGTGTTCTCGATTTCGGGTCGTGGTACGGTTGTCACCGGCCGCGTCGAAACCGGCATCGTCAAGGTTGGTGAAGAAGTCGAAATCGTCGGCATCAAGGACACCAAGAAGACGACCGTCACCGGCGTCGAAATGTTCCGCAAGCTGCTCGATCAGGGCCAGGCTGGCGACAACATCGGTGCGCTGATCCGCGGCGTCGGCCGTGAAGAAGTCGAGCGTGGCCAGGTTCTGGCGAAGCCCGGCTCGATCACGCCGCACACCGAGTTCACCTCGGAAGTGTACGTCCTGTCGAAGGACGAAGGCGGCCGTCACACGCCGTTCTTCGCGAACTATCGTCCGCAGTTCTACTTCCGCACCACCGACGTCACCGGCGAAGTCATCCTGCCGGAAGGCACGGAAATGGTCATGCCGGGCGACAACGTCCAGCTGACGGTCAAGCTCATCGCTCCGATCGCCATGGACCAGGGCCTGCGCTTCGCGATCCGCGAAGGTGGCCGCACGGTCGGCGCAGGGGTTGTGGCCTCGATCATTAAGTAATATAGGGCCACGAGCCGCTCGAATCGGGTGATTCGGGCGGCTCGTAGCTTTTGAGATTTTTGATGGCCTTTCCGGCCTCCATGCGGGGGTCGGGACGGGCCATTTCGGCTCTTTCGCATCGTCAGACGGGATTCGACTGGAATAGTCATGGAAACGCAGAATATTCGCATTCGCCTGAAGGCCTTTGATCACCGCGTGCTCGATCAGGCCACCACCGACATCGCCGATACGGCACGTCGTACGGGCGCCCTCATTCGCGGTCCCATCCCGCTGCCGACGCGCATTGAAAAATTCACCGTGAACCGCGGTCCGCATGTCGACAAGAAGTCGCGCGAGCAGTTCGAGGTGCGTACCCACAAGCGGCTGCTCGACATCGTGCAGCCCACCCCGCAGACGGTCGATGCGCTGATGAAGCTCGACCTCGCCGCGGGCGTGAACGTCGAAATCAAGTTGGCCTAAATAGCCAGCGTGCTCCGGACTTGATCCGGAGCCCAGGGTAGAAGCGGCCGATAGGAACACATTCAGGTTTCGGAGGATACCGCCGGATTGATCCGGGCTGCGTCCCCCGTCTTGCCGCTGATCCCACGGGAAAGCGGCACCTCAGCCCGGACGGGGCGATGCATCGAAATTTCGGGCTGGGAGGACAGTCATCGAACGCAGGTTCGGTGGGGTCCACACGCCGTGCGGAAATGGTTCTGCCCGGCCTCTGTTAGGAGTGAATGATCATGCGCACTGGCGTGATCGCGAAAAAAATGGGGATGACCCGCCTGTTTCAGGACGATGGCCGCCATGTGCCCGTCACCGTTCTGAGCCTCGAAGGCTGCCAGGTCGTCTCGGTTCGCGAAAAGGAACGCGACGGCTATGTGGCCGTCCAGCTCGGTGCCGGCTCGGCAAAGGCGAAGAATGTCGCCAAGCCGCAGCGCGGGGCCTATGGCAAGGCCGAAGTCGAGCCCAAGGCGAAGCTCGTCGAATTCCGCGTTGCTGACGACGCGACGCTCGACGTCGGCGCCGAACTGTCGGCCGACCATTTCGTCGCCGGCCAGATGGTCGATATCCAGGGTGTCACCCAGGGTAAGGGCTTTGCCGGTGCGATGAAGCGCTGGGGTTTCGGCGGTATGCGCGCCACCCACGGTGTTTCGATCAGCCACCGTGCCCATGGTTCGACCGGTAACCGCCAGGATCCGGGCCGCGTCTTCAAGAACAAGAAGATGGCTGGCCACATGGGCGCGCGCAATCGCACCCAGCAGAATCTCGAAATCGTCCGCACCGACGCCGAGCGCGGTCTTCTCTTCGTCAAGGGTTCGGTCCCTGGCTCGAAGGGCGGCTGGCTGCTGGTTCGCGATGCGATGAAGCTGCCGCGTCACCCCGAAGCCCCTTATCCGGCGGCGGTCAAGAGCGCGGCGAACAGCAACAATGCCCCGGCTGAAACCCCTGCGGAAGCAGAGGTCGAAACGACCGCGGCCGACGGCGCACAGGAGTCCTGATCATGAAGGTCAAGGTACAGACCCTCGATGGCAAGGCTGGCGCCGACATCGATCTTAACGACGACGTCTTCGGCGTCGACGCGCGGGCGGACATCCTCCACCGTGTCGTCGCCTGGCAGCTCGAAAAGCGTCGCGGCCCCGCCCGCGCCGCCCGCGAGCGCAGCGACGTTGCCCGCACCGGCAAGAAGTTCGGTCGCCAGAAGGGCGGCGGTACCGCCCGTCACGGCGATCGCAAGGCGCCGATCTTCATCGGCGGTGGCAAGGCGCACGGTCCCCGGGCCCGCACTTTCGGCCACTCGCTGAACAAGAAGATCCGCGCTCTTGGTCTCAAGATGGCGCTGAGCGACAAGGCAAAGGGCGGCAAGCTCGTTGTCATCGACACGCTCGAGCTCAAGGAAGCCAAGACCAAGGTGCTGGCCGGCAAGCTCGGCAAGCTCGACCTCGGTCGCCGTGCGCTCTTCATCGACGGCGATGCGGTCCATGACAGCTTCGCCCAGGCTTCGGCCAACATCGTCGGCGTCGATTCGCTGCCGGCGATCGGTGCCAACGTCTATGACATCCTTCGCGCCGACACGCTGGTCCTGACCCGCGCGGCGGTCGAAAAGCTGGAGGCCCGCTGCAATGGCTAAGGCAAAGACCATCGATGCGCGTCACTATGACGTGAT
>NZ_MEFH01000202.1:0-5237 GCF_001725095.1 Sphingopyxis sp. SCN 67-31
TGTCCGCGTCTCGATCGACACCGACAGCTTTTCGGTAAGCTACAACGCCATCGCGACCGAAGACGGCCGCGTCGGCGAAACGATCGCCCTGCGCGGCAATGACGCGAAAAACATGATCAGCGCCACCGTCACCGGTCCGGGCCGCGCGAGCCTTCAGGACTGATTTTCAAACAGTTAAGCCCCACTGGCCCGGTGGTTGTCGATTTTTCGACGCCGCCGGGCCTCTTTTTTTAATTTTTTGGCAACCCGCCCCTTAAAGCGCCGCCCCACCCGCCGTTAAAGGCTCTGAAGCAGTGCCGTCGATTTTCCGACGGTGCATGATGGAGGCTAAGATGGCAGGTGACGACAAACTCGTCCTGCAGGTCGGCGGTGTCACGCGAGCGACACCCGTGCGCAGGACGGCAAGCGGTTCGACCGCTTCGGCGAATCAGCGTGCGACGGCCCAGCCCGCTCCGACGGCGATGCCCGTCGCGCGGCTGATCAGCCTTGCCAACGAAATGGCCGCGCAGGAGCCGCCGGTGGACTATGCCCGTATCGCATCGCTGCGCGCCGCCATTGCGAGCGGCGAATATAGCGTCGATCCCGTCGCGATCGCCAAGTCGATGGCGCTTTTCCACAGCACGGGCGGCAATTCGTGATGATCGAACAGATGCACGAAGTTCAGGCCAAGCTCGATTTGCTCGTCGGCGCGCTCGACGGCCATGATGCCGGGGCGATCGTGTCGGCGACCGAGGATCTGGCGACGGCGGTCATCCTGTTTCGCGGCGCCGGCGTTCCGGCGGGCAGCGAAATGCAGGCGCGGGCGCTGATCGGCAAGACGCTCGGTCAGCTCGAAGCGGCTGCAATCCGCATCAATGTCCTGAAGAACTGGACGCGTCAGAGGATTGACATGAACCATGCAATCCGCGGCACGCAACCCCGAGGCCCCGCTTTAACCTATTGATAAGCAAGATTTTCGGGGACTTTCCTGGAAATGGCACGATGATTGCTTCTCTTCTGCTGAAACAGCGGAACAGAGGCAATGAACGCAATCAACAACCCCCAGGCAGCGAACCGGATCGCCGCACCCGTCATGGATGCGGTGCAGACGGCGTCGGCGCGCACGGGGGTCGATTTCGACTATCTGGTCGATGTCGCCCGCGTCGAAAGCCGCTTCAATCCCGGCGCCAAGGCCGCAACCTCGTCGGCGCGCGGCCTCTATCAGTTCACCAATCAGACCTGGCTCGCGACGCTCGAGCGCCACGGCGCCAATCACGGGCTCGCCTGGGCGGCCGACGCGATCCGCCGCGACGGCGCGGGCCGCCTGTCGGTCAGCGATCCCGCACTGCGCGACCAGATCATGGCGCTGCGCGACGATCCCTTTGCCGCATCGAACATGGCGGCGGCGCTGACCGCCGATAATCGCGAGTTCCTCGAAAGCCGGATGGGCCGCACCGCCGAACCGGTCGATCTCTACCTCGCGCATTTCCTCGGCAGCGCCGGGGCCGCGCGCTTTCTGACTGCGCTCGACGCGAACCCCGACCAGCCGGGCGCCACGCTGTTGCCCGAAGCCGCGGCGGCGAACCGTCCGATCTTTTATACCCCCGACGGCAGCATGCGCAGCGTCGGCGAGATCCGCGATCTGTTCCGCGCCAAGCTCGACGCCGGCGGCGGCGCACCGCTGCCCGCCGCGGCAGCGCCCGTTTCGACATGGCGCAGCGCCGCAACCAGTTTTTCGGGCGAAGCCGCCGGACGGCCGCCGCTACCGATGATGGATATTCAACCCATGCCCAGGAAATTGTCGATGGACTTTGCCGCCAGTGCCTATCAGCGGCTCGCTTCGCTGTCGGGAGGCACCGCATGACCGGGCTCGACGTCCGCAATGCGGCGCGCTTCGCGACTGCCGCGGCGCTGCCCGCGGCGATGCTGATTCTCGTCGCGTTGATGGTGATCCCGGTCACGCCGATCATCCTCGACATCAGCTTCATCGGCAATATCATGATCAGCCTCGCGATCCTGATGGTCGCGCTGTCGGCATCGAAGCCGCTCGACTTCTCGGCTTTCCCGACCGTCTTGCTGCTCGCGACGCTGTTCCGTCTCGCCCTCAACGTCGCCTCGACGCGCGTCGTGCTGGTCCACGGCCATGAAGGCACGTCGGCGGCGGGCCATGTGATCGAAGCGTTCGGCCAGGTGCTGATCGGGGGCGACTATGTCGTCGGCCTGTTCGTCTTCGGCGTGCTGATGATCATCAATCTTGTCGTCATCACCAAGGGCGCAGGGCGCGTGTCCGAAGTGTCGGCGCGCTTCACCCTCGACGCCCTGCCCGGCAAGCAGATGGCGATCGACGCCGATCTCAACGCCGGCCTGCTGACCCCCGACGAAGCCAAGGCGCGGCGTCAGGAAGTCGCCACCGAGGCCGATTTCTACGGCTCGATGGACGGTGCGTCGAAATTCGTGAAGGGCGACGCGGTCGCCGGCCTGCTCATCCTGTTCGTCAATATCGTCGGCGGCTTGATCCTGGGCATGTTCAGCCACGGCCTGTCCTTCTCGCAGGCGGGCAGCACCTATGTCACGCTGGCGATCGGCGACGCGCTCGTCGCCCAGATTCCGGCGTTGCTGCTCTCGATCGCGGCCGCCGCCATCGTCACGCGCGTGTCGTCGCCCCACAACCTGTCGGGCCAGATCGGCAGCCAGTTCGCCTCCCCTCATGTATGGATGGCGGTCGGCGGTATCCTGTTCATCCTCGGCCTTGTCCCCGCAATGCCGCAGATGCTGATCCTGCCTGCTGCGGCGCTGGCCTTCACCATCGGCTGGCAACTCCGGCGCGCGGCGGCCGAAGTCGCTGCCCAGCCCGAACCCGCGGCCCCGGCGCCCGACCCGCATCATATCGAGTGGGCGGATGTCAGCGACATCGGCCCGTGCCAGCTCGAAATCGGCTATGCGCTCGTCAGCCTGGTCGACGAGCGCAAGGGCGCGCCGCTGATGACGCGGATCACCGGTATCCGGCGCCAGTTGTCGAAGGAACTCGGCTTCGTCGTGCCGCCGGTAAAGGTCGCCGACGACCTGTCGCTGCCCGGCAACGTCTATCGCATCTCGATCGCCGGGGTGATCGTCGGCGAGGACGAGGTCTTCCCCAACGAAATGCTCGCGCTCGATTCGGGCGAACTGGTGACCAAGGTGACGGGCCGCCCGTGCAAGGATCCGACCTTCGGCCTCGACGCGCTGTGGATTCCCAAAAGCGCGCAGAATGACGCGATCGCGGCGGGCTATACCGTCGTCGATCCCGCCACCGTCGTCGCGACGCACCTCAACAACAGCATCATCGCTTCGGCCGCCGAACTGTTCGGCATCGACGATGCCCAGTCGCTGATCGACAATCTCAAGACCCAATATCCGCAGCTTGCGGCGAACCTCAGCCCGCAGGGCTACGCGCTGCCGCGCGTCGCCGCGCTGTGCAAGGCGCTGCTCATCGAGCGCGTGCCGCTGCGCGATTTCCGCAAGATTGCGGAGGCTATGGTGGCGCTCGTCGGCCAGCAGCTCGGCGATGGCGACCTGATCGAAGCGGTGCGCCAGCGCATCGGCGCGCTGATCGTCCAGACGATCGTGCCGAGCCGCATGCCGCTGCCTGTCGTGACCTTCACCCCCGATATCGAAGTACTGCTCAATCAGGCGGTGCGCGCAAATCCGGGCGCCGAATGGCCGTTCGAACATGGCATGGCGATGAAGATCGTCGAACAGATCGGCCAGGCGGTCGAGCCGCTGCTGCTCCAGACGCGCAGTTTCGCGCTCGTCGCCTCCCCCATCTGTCGCCCGGCGCTGTCGCGGCTGGTGCGCGCGACATTCCCCGATGTTGCGGTGATCTCCTACCTCGAAATCCCGGCGACCAAGGCGACCGAAATCGTCGCGACGATCGGTGCCGATCAACCGCGGCTGACCAGCGGCGAAGAAGCCTATCAGAAGGACGAGCCCCATGAAAATTGAGCCCGCCGAGCAATTTGCGGGAAAGACCGCGCACGCCCTGCGGCCGCACGGCTATGGCGAGAATGTCGAGGCGCTGATCGCCGAACATGCGCCGCTCGTGCGCAAGATCGCCTGGCAGGTCCATTCGCGCGTGTCGCGGACGAGCGATCTTGAGGATCTGATCCAGGTCGGGCTGATCGCGCTGATCGAAGCGAGCCGTACCTATGAAGAGCGCGGCTTCGCCTTTACCACCTATGCATCGACGCGCATTCGCGGCGCAATGATCGACCAGCAGCGGCGCGAGGCCGACGTCGGACGCGCCGCGATGGCGGCCGCCAAGCGGCTCGCGGCGACGCGCGACGCGCTCGAACAACAGCTGATGCGGGCGCCAGGCGCCGCCGAAATGGCCGAAGCGATGGGGATGGGTGCCGAGGAATATTTCGAGTTCGAACGCAGCGCGACGCACGGCCGCTCGACCTCGCTCGACGAAATGATGAACGAAGGCGATTTCCTGTTCGCCGACGACCGGCTCGGCGCCGGCGAGCTGCTCGAACAGGAAGGAATGCTCGACGCGCTGCGCGCCTGCATCGGGCGCCTGTCGGACCGCGAACAGATGGTCCTGCAGCTCTATTTCTTCGAAGAGCTCAATCTGCAGGAAATCGGGCTGACGCTCGACGTCAGCGCGGCGCGGGTCTGCCAGATCAAGCGCGACGCGATGGCCAGGATCGACCGCATGATGCGCGAAATGACCGAATGACGCGAACGGCCGGATGCGGCGGCGACCAGCAGAAGCCGCATCCGGCCGCGCCGGTCAACCTGCGCGATTGCTCCGCAACGCCAGGCCGACTTTCTCGAAATAGCTGGCCATCCGCTCGGTCCCCGCATCGGTCAGGCGAACGATGGTCCGGCGGCGGTCGCGTTCGTCGATCGACCGTTTGACGAGCCCCATCGCCTCGAGCGAGGCGATCATCCGCAGCCCTGACGACAGCGGCACGCCGGCCCCCGTCGCGAGGTCACTCGCGCTCAGGATACGGCCATTGGCGTTGGCGAGCATCAGGTCGAGCATCATGTCCCACGTCGGACCCGACATTTGCGCGCTGCCGAAATGATGGCGCCGCATACGGCGGGCCTGGATGCTGAACGACAATTGGTCGACCAGCCGCGGCGCGGCCACGTCGCCGCTCGGTTCGAGCTCGACGCGGGCCGGCACCGCCGCCTCGTCACCGCCGCGCGCGGCGAGCAGCTCGTGAATTTCGTCGATACGCGACTTCAGATCGGCAATTTCTTGGTTGGAAAAT
>NZ_MEFH01000203.1:0-5149 GCF_001725095.1 Sphingopyxis sp. SCN 67-31
GGCCGTCTCGGCAAAGGCGCTCTGCCACCGGTTCAAATCGACATCGGCGAGCGCGACGGGGCTTTCATTCTGGCCCGGCAGGTCGGGAAGCACGGCGGCGAAACCTTGCGCGGCCAAGGCGCGCATCGCGCGTACGATAGTGCGGCGGCTGCGGTTCGCTTCCTCGAACAAGGGGGCCGCGAACAGGATCGTCGCGCGGGGCGTGCCGTCGGGCGCGATGCGAAGCCTATGCTCGTCCATTCGCCCCTCGCATGCCGGTCAGCCCTGAACCTTGCGTTCGGCGAAGCGCAGCAGATTGCCATAGGTTTCGAAGATTTCGCCGTCGACGTCGTCATCGTCGATCAGGATGCCGAGACGGTCCTCCATCTCGGTCAGCACGGTTGCGACGGCCATGGAATCGAATTCGGGCAGTTCGCCGAACAGGCCGCTGTCTTCGGTCAGCGCCGCCGCGCGTTCGGCGCCAAGGCCGAGGACGTCGGCGAGCAGGGCGCGAAGGGTGGCGTCGACGTTATGGACTTCGGTCATGGGTCTTTCCTGAGCAGCGAACGGGCAAAGGCCTTCAATGCCGGTCCCCATGCCGCGATGCGCCCGCGATTGAAAGCCTCCAATCGCCACAAGGGCTCGTGCCGGTTCATCCAGTCGCGCTTGTAGGCGTCGTTGCCGGTGCCGAAATCGATACGGCGCACGCCATCGACCGCGATGACATGGCGAAACAGAGCCGCCGAAAGCAGGGTGCCGGGCGATGCCTTCAGACTGTCCTCGACATGCGCGAGCTTGTGGATGAAGGCGGTGCCGTCCTCCACCGTCCAATATTGCGCCGCCACCGCTTCGCCGTCGATCCGCGCCAGCCCCATGCGAAAGGTGCCGCGCGCGCTTTCTTCTTCGGCAAAGGCGCGGAGCAGGGCGGGGTTGCCCTCTTCGGGCTTCCAGCTCGCGGCGTAGATATGCTCATAGGCCGCCCAGGCATCGGCGTCGAATGCGGTCAGAATCTCGATCGCGACAATATTCTTTTTCGCCTTGCGCTGGACCGTGCTGCGCAGCGCGCCGGGGCGGGTGGCCCACCAGCCGTCATGATCGAGCCCCGTCAGGTCGAGCCAGTGGCGATCGCCCGCCGGCACCGCGCGCACCCACCAGCCGGCGGCGCGCATCGCGGTTGCGATGCTGTCCTTTTCGGCATCGGGCACGGGATAGAGCGTCAGGCGTGCGGCCTCGGCGCGGGCGCGTGCGAACAGATCGCGCAGCGCCGCCATATGGTCGCCCTGGCCGGTATAAAGCGGGCGGATTGCAAAGCTGTACCAGTTGGCAAGCCCGGAAACCGCGCCCGATTTTTCACGCCGAAGTGGTAGCCACGCCGCGGCTTCGCCTGCGGAGCCCACCGCATCGATTCGGCCTTCTCCGGCAAATCCGTGCGCGGCGAGCAGGTCGAACCATTGGGGACGGTCGAACGGCGAAGCATGGCCCATGCCGCGCGCTGCGGCGGGCAGCTTGGCATCATTAGCGTGATGTTCACCGTTCCCATCCATGGTGCGGCGCTCTATCACCACTGTCCTAACAGCCGATGACCAAAGCCGAAAACCCGCCCTCATACCCCCTCGACCATCTCGCGCTGCGCGGCGCGGCCGATGCGCCTGCGCTGCTCATCGGCGACGCGCCGATGTCGTTTGCCGATCTCGATGCGGGTGTCGGCCGGCTGGCGGCATGGCTGCGCGCCGCGGGCGCCCGGCCTGGCGACCGGGTGGCGAGCTGGAGCGCAAAGACGCGCGCTGCCTGCCTGATGCCGCTCGCCGCGGCGCGCGCCGGGCTGATCCATGTGCCGGTCAATCCGCTGCTGAAGGCACCGCAGGTCGCGCATATTCTGGCCGACAGTGGCGCAGCGCTGTTGCTGACCAATCGCGCGCGGGCCGACATGCTGGGCGACGGCCTTCCCGGCGGCTGTGCGCTGCGCGATCTGACTGCGGTCGAGGCGGCGATCGACGGCCATCCGGAGCGCTTGCCCCCTTCGGCGGGCGATCCCGGCGATCTGGTCGCCATTCTCTACACCAGCGGATCGACCGGACGGCCCAAGGGCGTGATGCTCAGTCACGCCAATCTGTGGCTCGGTGCCGAGAGTGTCGCGACCTATCTGGCGCTCGGCGCCGATGATCGCGTGCTGGCGGTGCTGCCTTTCAGCTTCGATTATGGCCAGAACCAGCTTCTTTCGGCCTGGTATGCGGGCGCCGCGGTGGCGCCGCTTGATTATCTGGCGCCGCGCGATGTGGTGAAAGCGGTGGCGCGGCACGGCGCCACGACCCTTGCCGGGGTGCCGCCCTTATGGGTGCAACTGGTCGAGGTCGATTGGCCGGTGGATGTCGCCGCATCGCTGCGCCGCCTTACCAACAGCGGCGGCGCACTGACGCCGTCGCTGATCGACGCGATGCGCGCGACTTTTGTCGAGGCCGACATTTATCCGATGTACGGCCTGACCGAAGCGTTCCGGTCGACCTGGCTCGACCCGGCGCTCGTCGCCGCGCATCCGACCTCGATGGGCCGTGCGATTCCGCACGCCGAAATTCTCGTGTGCCGCCCCGATGGCAGCATCACCGCCGATGGCGAAGCGGGCGAGCTCGTCCATTGCGGGCCGCTCGTCGCGCAGGGCTATTGGCGCGACGCTGAACGCACCGCCGAGCGTTTCCGCGCGGCGCCTGCCGCGTCGGCGTGGGGCGGCATCGCCGTGTGGTCGGGCGACACGGTGCGCCGCGATGGCGATGGTCTGCTCTATTTCGTCGGCCGCGACGATGCGATGATCAAGACCGCGGGCAACCGCGTCAGCCCGACCGAGGTCGAGGATGCCGCCGTTGCCACCGGCATGGTCTATGAAGCCGTCGCCTTCGGCGTGCCCGACGCGCGGCTGGGCGCTGCGATCCAGTTGATCGTGCGCGGCAAGGCCGATGCGGACCGCGAGGCGTTCGCCGCCGAACTGCGCCGGACGCTCCCCAACTTCATGCAGCCCAAGGCCGTCGAGTGGCGCGAGGCGTTGCCGCGCAATCCCAATGGCAAGCTCGACCGCGTCGCGATCGCGGCCGAATGGGGTGCAGGGGTGGCGGCATGAAGCCGCACGGCCCGATCCCGCCCGGCTTTGCTGCCGACGCCGACGGCATGTTGCGCATCGGGGGTCAGCGTGCCGATATCCTCGCCGAGGCGGCGGGCGACACGCCGCTCTTTGTCTATGACCGCGCGATGCTGACCGCGCGCGCCGCCGAATGGCGCGCCGCAATGCCCCGTGAGGTGCAGCTCCATTATGCGATGAAGGCCAATCCCTTCGCGCCGCTACTCGCGCATATGGCGACCATCGTCGACGGGTTCGACGTGGCATCCGGCGGGGAATTGGCGTTGGCGCTGGCGAGCGGCATGGCGGCCGAACACATCAGCTTCGCCGGCCCCGGCAAGCGCGACCGCGAACTGGAAGCGGCGATTGCGGCGGGCGCGACGCTCAATCTTGAATCGGCGGGGGAGGGGGCACGGGCGCTTGCCATTGCCGACCGAATCGGGACGCGGCCCCGGCTCGCAGTGCGCGTCAATCCCGATTTCGACCTCAAGGGATCGGGCATGAAAATGGGGGGCGGCGCCAAGCCGTTCGGGGTCGATGCCGACGCGGTGCCGGCGCTGGTCCGCACGCTGATCGATGCCGGCGCCGATTGGCGCGGCTTTCATATTTTCGCAGGATCGCAGGCACTTGATGCCGATGCGATCGCCGATACGCAGGCGCAGACGGTCGCGCTCGCGGCGCGGCTTGCGGAGGCGGTCGGCGCCGCCCCGCCGCTCGTCAACCTGGGCGGCGGCATGGGGGTTCCCTATTTCCCCGGCGACCGCGCGGTCGACGCTGCGACAGTCGGCGCGCGGCTCGCCGAAACGCTCGGCGCGCGAGGGGCCGCGCTGGCAGAGAGCGGCTTTGCGATGGAACTCGGCCGCTGGCTCGTCGCCGAGGCCGGGGTCTATCTGATGCGCGTGGTCGACCGGAAAGTCAGCCACGGCGAAACCTTCCTCGTCACCGACGGAGGACTGCATCACCAACTCGCCGCGAGCGGCAATTTCGGGACGGTGATCCGGCGCAACTATCCGATCGCCGTTGCCGGCCGGTTCGGCCGCGAGGCCGTCGAAACCGTGTCGGTCGTCGGCTGTCTGTGCACTCCGCTCGATCGGCTGGGCGATCAGGTCGGCTTGCCGCGCGCCGATGTCGGCGATCTGATCGCGCTGTTCCAGGCGGGCGCCTATGGCGCCTCGGCGAGCCCCGCTGCATTCCTCGGACAGGGGCCGGCGGGCGAGATGCTCGTCTGAACCTTACCGAACGCGGTTAAATTTTGTGCCGAAGCGGCACAATGTGCGACAAGCGCGGACACAACTTATCCCAATACTAACGGTATGTTCACCCTTTTCCAGCATGGCTGACCCTGACGCATTGGCTGTTGCTGCGGGGATTGGCGCCGCGGCGGCACCCGTCCGCTCGAAAGGTGAATTGAACATGACGTCCTTCCCCTCGCTTCGCGCCGCCCGCGCCGCGCTGATTTCCGGCATCGCCGCGACCGCGCTGACCGGGTGCATGGGGGCCGGCACCACCGCGCCGCAGCTTCCCAGCGCCAATTTCGTCGCCAACCAGGAAGGACCGGGCGAGGAATATATCATCGGGCCGCTCGACGAGTTGCAGATCTTCGTGTGGCGCAACCCCGAACTCGGCGGCAAGGTGCAGGTGCGCCCCGACGGCCGGATCACCACGCCGCTGATCACCGATATGCCCGCGGTCGGCAAGACGCCGACGATGCTCCAGCAGGACATCAAGCTCGCGCTCAGCCAATATATCACCGATCCCATCGTCAGCGTGATCGTCACCAGCTTCAACAGCACCTTCTCGCAGCAGGTGCGTGTCGTGGGCGCGACCGAAAAGCCGGCGTCGATCCCCTATCGCGCGAATATGACCGTCCTCGACGCGATGATCGCGGTCGGCGGACTCGGCGACTATGCCGCTGGCAACAAGGCGCGGCTCGTCCGCTTCGACAAGGGCAGCGGCAAGCAGCACGAATATGGGCTTCGCCTCAACGACCTGATCAAGCGCGGCGACATCAAGGCGAACGTCAAGCTTCAGCCGGGCGACGTCATCATCATCCCCGAAAGCATG
>NZ_MEFH01000204.1:0-5130 GCF_001725095.1 Sphingopyxis sp. SCN 67-31
ATCACCGGCTGGTGGCTGCGCGGCGACAGCCACGACGACCGGATCGTCGCGATCGCGCTCGCGGTGGCGGTCAGCCTCGCGGGGGTCGCCCAGCTTGCCTATCTGTGGTGGGCGGTGCGCCGCGCCGGACTGCGCCTGCATCTGCGGCTACCACGGCTGACGCCCGAGGTCCGGCGGCTGGGCATGCTGATCCTGCCCGCCACATTCGGCGCGGGCATCTATCAGATCAGCCAGTTCGTCGACACCTTCTTCGCCACCTCGCTGCCGCAGGGGTCGCTGACGTTGCTCAAGCTCGCCGACCGGCTCAACCAGTTGCCGCTCGGCATCGTCGGCATCGCGCTCGGCACCGCGATCCTGCCGATGCTGTCGCGCCATATTCACAGCGGCGACGCCGCCGAGGCGCAGCGGTTGCAGAGCAATGCCTTTGAAATGGCGACGCTGCTTACCCTGCCCGCCGCCGCGGCGCTTGCCATTTGCGCGCCCGCCTTCGTCACCGCCTTTTTCGTCGGCGGCAAATTCACCGCGGCCGACGGCGCAATCATGGCCCATATCGTCGTGGCACTGGTCGCGGGGCTGCCGGCCTATGTGATCGTCAAGATATTGAACCCCGGCTTCTTCGCGCGCGAAGACACGCGGACGCCGGTGTGGACCGCGCTCGCCGCGCTCACCCTCAATATTGCGATCAACCTCTATGTCGTCGAACGCTATGGCATCGTCGGGCTCGCCGGGGCGACCGCAGCGTCGGCAAGCTTCAACTGCCTGCTGCTCTATGCCGTGCTCCACCGCCGCGGCTGGTTCCATTTTACCGCCCGGCTGGCAAGCCGGATCGCGCGGCAGATCGTCGCGGTCGCAGCGATGTCGGCGCTGCTCGTCTGGCTGATGCCCGTCGTCGCCCCCTATTATGGCGGCAATGTCGCCGAACGGGTCGGCGCGCTCGCCGCGCTCGTGCTGGCGGGCGGCGCGACCTTTTTCGCCGTGGCTTTCCTTGTCGGTGCGCTTGACAAGGATCTGGTCGCCATGCTGACGCGGCGCCGCGGCAAGCCCGCGCCAACACAGGAGTAAGACATGCGGATCGTTTCGGGCATTCAGCCCACCGGAAATTTGCACCTCGGCAATTATCTGGGCGCGATCCGCAACTGGGTGCGGATGCAGGATCAGGTGGCGAGCGAAGGCGGCGACTGCCTGTTCTTTCTGGCCGACCTGCACGCAATCTCGATGCCGCACGTCCCGGCCGATCTGACCGCAAACACCCGCGCGATGACTGCGGCGCTCGTCGCCTGCGGCATCGACCCCGACCGTTCGACCCTGTTCAACCAGGCGCGCGTCCCCGCGCATGCCGAGCTGCAATGGCTGCTCAACGGCACCGCGCGGATCGGCTGGCTGAACCGGATGACGCAGTTCAAGGACAAGTCGGGCAAGAATCGCGAGGGCGCCTCGGCGGCGCTCTACACCTATCCGGTGCTGCAGGCGGCCGACGTGCTGCTCTATCAGGCGACGCACGTTCCCGTCGGCGAGGACCAGAAGCAGCATCTGGAGCTGGCGCGCGACATCGCGCAGAAGTTCAACAATGATTATGCGAGCGCGGAAGATCCGGTCTTCACCCTGCCCGAACCGATCATCCCGCCCGACGCGGCACGGATCATGAGCCTGCGCGACGGGTCGGCCAAGATGTCCAAATCCGATCCGTCGGACATGAGCCGAATCAACCTGACCGACGATGCCGACACGATGATGCAGAAGGTGAAGAAGGCGAAGACCGATCCCGAACCGCTGCCGTCCGAGGCCGCGGGGCTGGAAGGGCGGCCCGAGGCGCGCAATCTGGTCGGGATTTACGCCACGCTTGCCGACTCGAGCACCGACGCGGTGCTGCAACAGTTCGGCGGGCAGGGCTTCGGCGCGTTCAAGCCGGCGCTCGGCGAGCTGCTGGTCGAGCGGCTGGCGCCGATCAACGCGCGCTTCGTCGCGCTCAAGGACGACCAGACGGCGCTCGACGCGATCCTCGACAAGGGCGCCGACAAGGCGCGCGCGCTTGCAAAGCCGACGCTCGACACCACATACAAGGTCTTGGGGCTTTGCCGCTAAGTCATTGTCTGCGTGGAACGGAGCTGCGACGAAGCGGGTTAAACCAAGGTTCAGCCGCACCGGCGTAGTCATGCTATAAACGGTGCGTGCTGTGCGCGCACCGAATCACGGAGCATGATGATGAGCAAGACAATCTTTCGGCGTCTGGGACTCGCCGCCATGACCGGCGCGGCGCTGGTGATGGCCGGCTGTGCCGCCACGCCCTTCCGCGCCGATGTCGCGCGCTTCCAGACCCAGCTTCCCGCACCGCAGGGGCAGAGCTTCGCGATCGAGGCGAATGACCCCGCGCTGCAGGGCGGGATCGAGTTTAACCAATATGCAACGCTCGTCGCGGGTGAACTGACGCGCTATGGCTATCGTCCCGCTGCTCCCGGCGAAAAGGCCGACATGGTCGTGCGTATGGATTATGGCATCGACAAGGGGCGCGAACGCGTCGTCTCCTCGCCCGGCTTCGGCAATCCCTGGTACGGTGGCTATTACGGCCGCGGCTTCTATTCGCCGCCCGTGATCGTGCGCGGCCCCCGCGGACGCCGCTATATCTACGGCTGGCGCGACCCCTTCCTGTGGGGCGGCTTCGGCCCGAGCTGGGGCTATAACGACGTCGAAAGCTTCACCGTCTACACCAGCGACCTCAACCTGCAGATCAGCCGCGCCGCCGACGGCTATCGGCTGTTCGAAGGCCATGCGCAGGCGCAGTCGCGCGATAATGACCTGACGCAGATCGTTCCCAATCTGGTCGAAGCGATGTTCACCAACTTCCCCGGCAATTCGGGCGAGCGGGTGCGCATCACCGTGGCGCCGCCCGAAAAGAAATAAGCGCCAAAGGCGTTTCTGCAAAAGCCCGCCTTCAGGCCGAAGGCGGGCTTTTTCGTGCGCGGGCTATCGATCGAGCCCCGCCGCCGTGATCGCGGCGAGCGCACTTTCCAGCCGGGCGTCGCCATCGCCTTCGACCCAGGCCCAGGGCAGACGGCGGCGGTCGAGTTCGGCGATCGCAACGTCCATGAACTGCCGCCGCGCAAGGTCGCTGCCGAACAGCCGCGTTCCGTCCTCGCGCCAAGGCAGGTCGAGCGCCGGGACGAGGTAGAAGTCGGCGACATCGGTCCAGGTGTCGATTTCGGGCAAGCGCCGGCCGAGCAGCATAATCGCCCACGCCTGCGTCATCAGCGGATCGGTGTCCGAGATCACCCACGCCGGGGCTTGCGCGAGGGCAAGCTTCGTCGCGGCGACATGGCCGTGAAAGATGGCAAGCAGGTCGCCGACTTCGAGATCGGTGCCGTTCGCCTCGCAATAAGTGCGGCCATATTCGGGGACGACTACGCCGCCGAGACACGCGGCAAGGCGCGGCGCCAGCTTCGACTTGCCGGTCGATTCGGCGCCGTGGAGACAGATATGGCGCGTCATGCCGGCATCGCCGCGGGCGCGGCGGCGGCGCGGCGCCACTGGATCAGCCCGTCGATCGACAGTCCCAGCAGGACGATATAGACCGCGCTGGTCGCATAAAGGCCGCGCCAGGCGAACAGCGGCACCGCGATCAGATCGACGAGAATCCACAGCCACCAGCTTTCGACGCGGCGCCGCGCGAGCAGCCATTGCGCCGCGATGCTGAGCATCGCGATGCCCCCGTCGATCCACGGCGCCGCGGCGTCGGTATAGCGGTGCATCGCCGAACTCCACACGACCCAGGCCACCCCGACAGCGGCGCCCCACCGCCAGCGATCGCGGCCGGGCATCCATCCGACGGGCACGCCGCTGTCGTCGCGCGCGCGGATCCAGCTGAGCCAGCCGTAAAGATTGAGGACGAAGAAAAATCCCTGGAGCAGCATGTCGCTGTACAGCTTCGCTTCGTAGAAAACGAAGGCATAAAGGGTGACGGCAGCGAGCGCGAAAGGATAGTTCCACACCTTGCGCATCGCGACCAGCGCGACGTTGATCAGGACGAGCGCGGCGGCCAGCCATTCGAGCTGGCTCATTGCGCCGCCTCCGCATCACCGGCGATCCGCGGGCGGGTCCACAGCCCGTCGCGGGCGATGCGCCGCAGCGGCGGGCGGCGCAGCACCGACCAGCCGGCGCGCGCCACCCAGCCGAATTTCGCGGCGCGCGTCGTCGCGGTGCGATGGTCCCACGCATGATCGCCGCGGCGCCGCACCGCGCGCGCGATGTCGCCATAGATGCCCGCGGCCGCAAGCACCGCCCAGCGGCTGCGCGGCGGCAGCTTGCGCGCGCCCCAGCGCGCCGACACTTCATATTCCCCGGCCATTTCGGCGAGCCATTTCGCCATCACGGCAAGACGCGGACGAAAGGCGGGATGCATATGCTGACCTGGCGGAATATCCAGCTCGACCAGCCAGTCGACCGGCAGATAGCAGCGGTCGGCCGCCGCATCTTCGGCAATGTCGCGCGCGATATTGGCGAGCTGGAACGCTATGCCGAGGTCGGACGCGCGGTCGAGCGTCGTTTCGTCCGCCGGATCGACCCCCATGACGAGCGCCATCGCGACGCCCACCGCGCCCGCGACATGATAGCAATAGCGCAACAAATCTGCCTCGCTGCGCGGGCGCCAGTCGGCGGCGTCGAGTTCGAAGCCTGCGACGATGTCGTCGATCACCGCGCGCGGGATCGCGACCTCGGTCAGCAACAGGCCGAGCGCGTCGAAGGCGGGATCGCCGGTAGGATCCCCGGCAAAGGCGCGATCGGTCAGGTCGCGGATGCGCGCGACCGCCGCCACCGCGTCGTGCCCCGCGCGCATGGTGCCGCCATGATCCTGCCCGTCGGTCAGATCGTCGGCGGCGCGGCACCAGGCATAGAGCAGCAGCACCCGTTCGCGTGTCCGCCGGTCGAACAGCCGGCTGGCGAGCGCAAAGCTTTTCGACCCGCGCGCGATGCTGTCGTGCGCAAAGCGGTGCAGGGCCGCCGCATCATAGCCCCCCGCCGCGGTCATTACAGATCGTCGGCCTTCATCGCGAAGATCGGCTCGTGCGGCTGGTAAGCGGCCATCTTGTCGAGCAGTTCGTCGATTCCCGCATCGACGATCATGATCCCGGCGTGCGC
>NZ_MEFH01000205.1:0-5127 GCF_001725095.1 Sphingopyxis sp. SCN 67-31
CCCGGCCTGCGCGTGCTGGAGAAATATGCGACCCGCATGGGCGGCGCGACCAATCACCGCATGGGCCTGTGGGACGCGGCGATGATCAAGGACAATCATGTCGCGGTCGCGGGATCGGTCGAAGAGGCGGTGCGCCGCGCGGTGGCGGCGGGAATCGCCGATATCATCGTCGAGGTCGACCGTATCGACCAGGTCGAGGCCGCGCTGGCATCGGGCGCGACGCATCTGCTGCTCGACAATATGACGCCCGACCAATTGCGCGAGGCGGTGGGGATCGTCGCCGGGCGCGTTCCGACCGAGGCGTCGGGCGGGGTGCGGCTCGACACGATCGGCGCCATCGCCGCGACCGGCGTCACCTTTGTTTCGGTCGGGCGCCTGACCCAGTCGGCGCCGGCGGCCGACATCGGGCTCGATTTTGCGCTCGTCTGATACGCCCTCCCTATCTGCTCGCCCTGCGCTTGTCGAAGGGTGGACCTTCATCATGATTGGCAAGGAAGAACGGTGCTTCGACAGGATCAGCACGAGCGGAAGATAGGAAAGGCGCTTCTGGCGCTGACTCTGCTGCTCGCCCCCGCGGCGGCGCAGGCGCAATCGCTGGCCTGTGTCGCGCCCGACCGGACGCCGGTGCCGCGGCTCGAGCGGCCCGCGCGCGGCGAGCCCGTCCGCAAGCCGCCGACGACCGGCTATCTGCTGAGCATGAGCTGGTCGCCGCAGCATTGCGCAGGTGCGCGCAATCCCAAGGATGCGCGCGACCGGTTCCAATGTTCGGGCGAAAACGGGCGCTTCGGCTGGGTGCTCCACGGTCTGTGGCCCGAGACCGATACACCGGCCTATCCCCAATGGTGCCGTCCCGCGAAGATCGTCCCCGCGCCAGTGCTGCGCCGCCATATGTGCATGACCCCTTCGGCGCAGCTTTTGCAGCATGAATGGGCGAAGCACGGCACCTGCATGAGTTCCAACCCCGCCGCCTATTTTCGCGCCGCCGAAATCCTGTTCCGCGCCGTGCGCTTTCCCGACATGAAAGCGCTGTCGGGGCACGTCCGCACCGCGGGCGATGTGCGGCGCGCCTTTGCGAAGGTCAATCGCGGCATCGATGAGCGGATGATCGCGGTCGCGACCGATCGCGGCGATTGGCTGACCGAGGTGCGGCTGTGCCTGGGGCCGCGGATGCGGCCGCAGGCGTGCAAACCCTTTCAGCGCGGCCTCGCCGATGCGCGCGCGGTGCGCGTGCGGCCGATGGATTAACGCCTGCAGGGCAAGGCGTCCCGCGCCGGGACGGCGGCGATGTTAACACTCTTTTAACCTTATCGACTCGTTAACGGGCGCCTAGCCTGCCGGGCATGGATTCGGACGAGCATATCGACATCCGCGAGCGCATCCGCGCTTATGGCGCCCGGCAACTGGTCCTTGCGCGGCTGAGCGCGCCGGAGGATTGGCAGGGCGAATTGCGCGGCGCGCTTGCGGCGCAGCGCGAGCATCCCGCGCTCTGGTCGCGCGACAGCGATTTTCGCCTGTTCGCGGAAAGCTTCGCGATCTTCTTTACCGCGGCGATGATGTTTCTGATCTGACGGCGGACCGCCGATCGGCCCGCACTGCTAGAGAATCTCGCGCACGACATCCTGCGGGCGGCAGAAGCGGACGCCCTTGTCGGTTTCGACGAAGGGGCGGTTCACATAGCCGGGATTGGCGACCATCGCCGCGATAATCGCTTCTTCGTTGGCGTCGGGCAGACCGCGTTCCTCGGCATCGGTGCCGCGCAGGCGCAGCGCGTCCCGCGCGCTCAGACCTGCGTCGCGAAACAGCCGGCGTAGCTTGTCGGCGCTGTAGGGCGTTTTCAGATATTGAATCACCTCGACATCGACGCCGGGGGTTTCCTCGAGAATCGCCAGCGTCTTGCGCGAAGTGCCGCAGGCGGGGTTATGCCAGATGGTTGCCTTCATGGCGCAGTTCCTAACGGGAGCGTAATGGAACGTAAACGCACTATTCATGGCATATATGGCACATTTGCCCGCATGAAGAGGCTTGGACTCCTTGCCTTTGGCGCGCGAACCACGGCTTATAGACGGCCGAGGGACCGCCAAAGGCGGCAATGAGGGCTGGGTTGCACGTGAAAGAATTGATCGATCGCAGGGCTATGCTGGCGGCGATGGCGGGCGCGGGGGCGCTGGCCGCGACATCGGCGCGCGCAGCCCCACTTCCGGACTGGATCACCGGGCATGGGCAGGCAGCGACACCGCCGCCGGTCGACTATCTGGCCGTCGCGCGGCAACAGCTGGCGCGGCAGGGCAACCGGATCGCGCAGGCCGACCGTGTCGGGATCGTCGATTTCGGGCTGCCCTCCTATCGCCCGCGCTTTGCGCTCGTCGATCTGATCGCCGGCAAGGTGGACATGTATCCCGTCACCCATGGCCGCGGATCGGACCCGCAGCATGACGGCTGGCTCAAGACCTTTTCGAACGTCCCCGGCTCGCTCGCCTCGTCGCGCGGCGCCTATCGCACGAGCGATTATTATTGGGGATCGAACGGATCGTCGATGCGGCTCGCAGGGCTGGAGGCCGACAACAGCAATGCCGACATGCGCGCGATCGTCGTGCATGGCGCCTGGTACGCCGAACCGTCGCTGATCGCGACGCAAGGCAAGCTGGGGCGTAGCGAGGGCTGTTTCGTGTTCGGTGAGGAACTGCTGCCGCAAATTCTGTACAAGCTCGGGCCGGGCCGGCTGCTCTACGCCGACAAGCTGAGCGTGGCGCCCGCGTCGCCGCCGCCCTTCGAATTGCCGCCGGTCGCCGACAATATCATCCGCACCGGCGCCACCCAGGGATCGATGCCGACCAAGGCTGATTGAGAATTCTCGGGTTTCAAGCCCGAGGCTGTCAACGCAATGTCATCGGATTCCGCGAGGAAGCACGAAGCCGGGGGCATCGTCGCCCGGTCGCCGCTTCATCAGTAGATCGCGCCCTTTTCGGGTTTCGGCGCCTGCACCGTCTGCGTCGTCGGGACGACCGCGGGCGGCGTCGGCGAAATCACCACCGCGGCGGCGCGGCCGGGCTTGGCGAAGCTCTTCACCACTGGCGCGTCGCGACCGTAAAGGTCGTTCAGTTTCTTGATGCCGCCCTTGCCGTCGGGGACGACGGTCCAATACGCGACATAGACGGGGAAGGGCTTTTCGAAGCCGAAGCGCGTCGTCTTGCCGCTGGCGACCACATCGCCGAATTCCTCGGGCGTGCGGCCGGCGAACATCACCGCCATCAGGCCGGAGAAGTGCAGCGCCTTTTCGGTGCGGATGCAGCCGTGGCTAAAAGCGCGCGAATCGGCGGCGAACGCGCCCTTCGAGGGCGTGTCGTGCAAATAGATGGCGTGCGGGTTCAGCATTTCGAGCTTCATGACGCCCAGCGCATTGTTGGCACCCGGCTGCTGCACCACCGACAGCGACTTGCCGCTGCCCGTCCAGGTATAGCCCTGCGCGCGGGCGCGCGCCGGATTGGTCGCAATCGTCGATCCGATGCCTTCGGCGATGATGCTCTTGGGCAGCGTCCAGGTCGGGTTGACGATGATCCCCGTCGCCATCGGGTTGAGCTGCGGCGTCGGGGTCGACGGCTTGCCGACGACCGCCTTGTGCGTCGCGATGACGACGCCGTCATGAACGACGCGGGTCAGATATTCGGGCACGTTGCTGACGACATAGCCTTCGCCAAGATCACGCGGCATCCAGCGCCAGCGTTCCATGTTGACGCGGATCGCGTTGGCGTCGGCGGGTGTCTTTGCGGTCTTGAGCGCGGCTTTCAGCGCCGCGAAATCGGGATGAACGGGGTCGAGGCTGACCAGCGCCTGCGCGACGTCGTTCGCGGTGAGCGCGCTGCCGAGCAGCGGGATCAGCGGTTCGGTCTGCGCGTCGCCATCGGTCATGAACCATTGTTTGCGCGCAGCATTGGGCGTGCGGCCGTCGCGCATGTGCGTGGCGAGCAGCAGGAAGCTGTCGGTCGCGACCTTGTCGAGCGTGATCTGATTGCCGCCATCGATCGCGGCCTTCAGCGCGTCGGGATTGTAATCCTTCGGGAACAGGCCTTCATCGCCCGCCGACTGGATGAAGGCGAGCAGCGCCTTGGCATTGTCGACGCTCCAGCTCGGCAGATTGGCCTCGGCGACCGTTTCGATCTCGGGCGCGTCATCGGTCACCTTGTCGGGTTGCAGAACGACCGAGTCCTCCTTGACGCTCGTCTGCGCGGCGACGGGCGCCGCAAGCAGGGTCAGCGGGAGGATCAGCGCCGCGGCCGGGCGCGCGTAAAGGGGGAGATTTCTGGCCATGGTTAAGGCCCATAGCCAATAATCCCCCCGTGCGAAAGTGAGCTGGGACACATTCCGTCGTGTCCGCGCGCGAACCCGGCGTCGATGGGCGCAGCGTCAGGCCTTGTTGTCGGCGTCCTGCTTCGCCAGCCATTCCTCCAGCCACTTGATCGTATAATCACCGTGGATGACGTCGGGATCGGCGAGCAGCGCCTGATGCAGCGGAATATTCGTCTTCACCCCGCCGATAACCATTTCCTCGAGCGCGCGGCGCATCCGCATCATGCAGCTTTCGCGCGTGCGGCCATAGACGATCAGCTTGCCGATCATGCTGTCGTAATAAGGCGGGATCGAATAGCCCGCATAAAGCCCGCTATCGACGCGCACATGCATGCCGCCGGCGGCATGATAGTTGGTCACCTTGCCCGGCGACGGCAGGAAGTTGCGCGGATCTTCAGCGTTGATCCGGCATTCGATCGCATGGCCGCGGAATTCCAGTTCATCCTGCTGCACCGAAAGGCCCATGCCGTCGGCGATGCGGATCTGTTCGCGGACGAGGTCGAAGCCGGTGATCATCTCGGTCACCGGATGTTCGACCTGGATGCGCGTATTCATTTCGATGAAATAGAATTCGCCATTTTCCCACAGAAACTCGATCGTCCCCGCGCCGCGATAGCCCATCTTTGCCATCGCATCGGCGCAAATGCCGCCCATGCGGGCGCGCTCTTCGGCCGAAATGACGGGCGAGGGGGCTTCTTCGAGCACCTTCTGGTGGCGGCGCTGCAGCGAACAGTCGCGTTCGCCGAGATGGATGGCGTTGCCCTTGCCGTCGCCGAAAATCTG
>NZ_MEFH01000206.1:0-5126 GCF_001725095.1 Sphingopyxis sp. SCN 67-31
TCGCTCGGTGAGCGCAACACGCTGTCGTGCGGGTCGATCGAGCACAAGATGGGCATCCACGCCAATGCGACCTGCGTGATGAACTATGACGGCGCAAAAGGCTGGATGGTCGGCGAGGAGAACAAGGGCCTCGCCGCGATGTTCGTGATGATGAACGCCGCGCGCCTCGGCGTCGGCATACAGGGGTTGGGTCAGGCCGACATAGCCTATCAGAATGCCGTGCAATATGCGCAGGACCGCCGGCAGGGCCGGGCGCTGACCGGGCCGCAGGATCCCGCCCAGAAGGCCGACCCGCTTTTCGTCCATCCAGACGTGCGCCGCATGCTGATGGATGGCAAGGCGGTGGTTGAGGGGCTGCGCGGCCTGTGCCTCTGGGGCGCGCTGCAGGTCGATCTGGCGCATGGCGCCGCGTCCGAAGAGGAGCGGCAGCAGGCCGACGATCTCGTCAGCCTGCTGACCCCGGTGATCAAGGGCTATGGCACCGACAAGGGCTATGACGTCGCGACCAACGCGCAGCAGGTGTTCGGCGGCCACGGCTACATCGAAGAGCAGGGCATGAGCCAATATGTCCGCGATGCCCGCATCACGATGATCTACGAAGGCGCCAACGGCGTGCAGGCGATGGACCTCGTCGGCCGCAAGCTCGCGCAGAATGGCGGCCGTGCCATCCAGGCCTTTTTCGCGATCGTCGACGCCGAATGTGCGGCGGCGAAGGGCAAGCCGGCCTTCGCCGATTTTGCGGGGCAACTCGAAAAGGCCAATGGCGAACTCAAGGCCGCGACGATGTGGTTCATGGCCAATGGCATGACCAACCCCAATAATGTCGGCGCGGGCGCGCATCATTACATGCACATCATGGGTATCGTCGCGCTGGGCCTCATGTGGCTGCGCATGGCCGAAGCGGCACAGAAGGCGCTCGACGAAGGGCGCGGGAACAAGGCGTTCCTCGAAGCCAAGCTTGTTACCGCGCGTCATTTCGGCGAACGCTTCATCCCCGATGCGGGAGCGCTGCGCCGCAAGATCGAGGCCGGCAGCGAAGCGATGATGGCGCTGACGCCCGATCAATTCTTCGCCGCCTGACGTGCAGGCTCGCAACCATCGCCGCCGCCCGTGCGTGTAGGCGGCGATGAGCGAGGATGCGCTGACCCCGATCGTTGAGGAAGGCCGCAATTGCTGGCGGATCGAACGCGCCAACAAGGCGCGGATGATCGTCGATGCGGCCGATTATTACGCGCTGCTCGTCCGGCTGATGGAGCGCGCGAAAGAGCGCATCCTGCTGATCGGCTGGGACTTCGATCCGCGGATTGCCCTGACGCCCGACGAGGCGGGCAAGGGCGAATCGCTGGGACATTTTCTGCTGCGTCTGGCCCATGCGAAACCCGACCGCGATATCGACATTCTTCGCTGGAATTTCGGCGGGCTCAAACAGTTCCTCATGCCGCGCATCGTCTCGATGGTGCTGCGCTGGAAGGTGACGCGCTCGATCAGCTTCCGGCTCGACAGCGCACACCCGACCGGATGCAGCCATCACCAGAAGGTCGCAGTGTTCGACGATCATCTCGCGGTGTGCGGCGGCATCGACGTGTCTTCGTCGCGCTGGGATACGCGGGGCCATCGCGACGGCGATCCGCGGCGTACCAATCCCGACGGCAAGCTCTATATGCCGTGGCACGATTCGACGATGATCCTTGCCGGGCCGGTGGGCGAAGCGCTTGCCGATCTGGGCAACGAACGGTGGCAGCGCGCAACGAACAAGCAACTGCGCGACGTAAAGGGCGACGGCGAAAACTGGCCCGAAAATCTCGAACCCGATTTTACGAACGTCGATGTCGCGATATCGCGCACGCGCGCCGAATATGACGGCTATCCCGAAATTCGCGAGATCGAGCAGCTCTATCTCGACATGATCGCCGCGGCGAAGCGCTTCATCTATTTCGAGAATCAATATTTCACCTCGGCCAAGATCGCGGCGGCGATTGCCGAGCGGCTGGACGAGGACGATCCGCCCGAATTCATCATGGTGATGCCGCGTACCGCCGACGGGTGGCTCGAACAGATGGCGATGGACGCGGCGCGCGTGAAGCTGGTGCGCGCGATCGCCAAGGCGCGGCACGGCGACCGCCTGCGCGTCTATGTCCCGCACACCGCGGGCGGCGACCCGATCTATGTTCATGCAAAGACTGCGGTCGTCGACGATCGCCTGCTGCGTATCGGATCGTCGAACATGAACAATCGATCGCTGGGGCTCGACAGCGAATGCGATGTGACGATCGATGCCGCTTTGCCCGCGAACCGCGGCGTGGAGCCGACGATCCGGGCGCTGCGCGAATCGCTGATCGGCGAGCATCTGGACGTCGATCCGGCCGATGTCGGCCGCCTTTATGAAACAACGGGGTCGCTTATCGATGCGATCGAGGCGCTGCGCGGGCCGGGCCGCTCGCTCGAGTTACTCGATCTCGTCGAGCCCGGGCCGTTTGACGATTACATCGCCGAGCATGAACTGCTCGATCCCGAAAATCCCGACGCGATGTTCGAAGGGATCGCCGAGCGCGGGCTGCGCCGGAACTGGCACCGCGGCAAAGCCTGGATGAAGCGTCACCGCCCGTTCCGGCGGAGATGATAGCGCGGCGTCAGTCCGCCAGCGACAGGATATGCCGCGCCTGTTTGAGGTGCGGGGCATCGACCATTTTGCCGTCCACCTGAAGCACCCCCGAGCCCGGATTGGCGGCGAAGGCATCGACGATCGCCTGCGCACGCTGAACCTCGTCGGCGGACGGGGTGAAGGCGGCATTGATCGGCGCGACCTGTGACGGGTGGATTGCCATCATGCCGGTAAAGCCATCGCGCCGCGCGCGCGCCGCATAGGCGGCAAGGCCCGCCTCGTCCTTGATCGCGGGAAACACCGTATCGATCGCCGCGACGCCCGCACCATGTGCGGCGAACAAGGTTAGCGCGCGGGCGACCTGATAGGGTTCGGTGTAGCGCCCGTCGGCCTCGCGGCTCGTCGCCGCGCCGATGGCGGCAGGCAAATCCTCGGCACCCCAGGTGAGGCCGACCAGCCGGGCCTTCGCCTCGCGATAGCTGCCCAGCGTAAAGATCGCCGCCGGGGTTTCGGTCGCGATCGGCAGCACCGGCGGCAACGACGCATCGGCGGCCTCCTCGCTACGAAGGATCGTATCGAGCTGGGCGATGCTCGGCGCGCCTTCGGCCTTGGGCAGCATGATCGCATCGGGGCGCCCGCCGACAATGGCAGCAACGTCGGCGGCGGTCATATGCCCGTCGAGCGGATTGACACGGACCAGCGTAAAGACTTCGCGCGTTCCGGCGAGATAGGTGGCGACCGCTTCGCGCGCGGCCTCCTTGTTTGCAGGGGACACCGAATCTTCGAGGTCGAGGATGATCGCATCGGCGCCCGACGCCGCGGCCTTCGCGAAGCGTTCGGGGCGGTCGCCGGGGACGAAGAGGAGGGAACGCAATCTCATTAATCTCTCCTATCCGCTCGCCCTGAGCTTGTCGAAGGGCCGTCCTACTGTTCGCGGTTATGGCGGTGCAGGACGGTGCTTCGACAAGCTCAGCACGAGCGGTCTATTGGTTCGTCTTCCTGATCAGCGCTGACCGTTCGCACTGGCAGACGATTTCGTCGCGCTGGTTGATGCAGCGATGGAGGAAGGTCACGATGCCCGCATTCGGCCGCGATTTCGATTCCTTGAGGCCGATCACCTCGCTCGTCGCGCGCAGCGTGTCGCCGATGAAGACCGGCTTGGGCATCACCAATTTATCATAGCCGAGGTTGGCGACGAGCGTGCCGAGCGTCGTGTCGCCGACCGACAGCCCGACCATCAGGCTGAAGGTGAAAGTGCCGTTGACGAGGATCTGTCCGAATTCCGATGCTTTTGCCGCTTCGATGTCGAGATGCAGCGGCTGCGGATTGTGCGTCATCGTCGTGAACAGCAGATTGTCGGTCTCGGTCACGGTGCGGCGGATCTCGTGCACGATCGCATCGCCGATCTGCCATTCGTCGAAAAACTTGCCTGCCATCGTCAGTCCCTCAAATGCAATTTCATGCCGACATGACTCTGCACGAAGCCGAGCCGGGCGTAGAAGCGGTGCGCGGCCGTCCGTGTCGCCGATGATGTGAGCTGGACGAGTTTGCAATCGCGCGCGCGGCACTGTTCCACCGCCCAAAGGATCATCTGCTCGCCCAGCCTTTGGCCGCGCAGGTCGGCGGCAATCCGCACCGCCTCGATCAGCCCGCGCCAGCTTCCGATAAAGGAAAGCCCCGGGAGGAAACTGAGTTGCATCGTCCCGACAACGCGGCCATCGAGTTCCGCTGCAATCAGCCGCTGGTTCGGGTCGGCGTCGATCGCCTCGAACGCGGCAAGGTAACGTGGGTCCGAGGGATCGACCTCGCGCGCCGGCGGAAACGTGTCCTCCGCGAGCATGGCGAGGATGGTGGGAAGATCCGCCGCCGTCGCATCGCGAAGGATCAGGCCGCTCACTCGGCGGCCTCGATCTTCGCGAGCAGCGCCTCGACCTGCACCTGCGCCCCGGCCGCAGCGTTGAGTTCCGCAACGATGCCGTCGAAGGGCGCGGTCAGGCTATGCTCCATCTTCATCGCCTCGAGCGTCAGCAGTTTCTGACCCTTGGTCACCTTGTCGCCCGCGGCGACGTCGACCGCTATGATCTTGCCGGGCATAGGAGACAGGATCGCCCCGTCGCCCGCTGCGCCGCCGGCGCCGCCCGCGGCGCGCCAAGGCGTAAGCTGCCACACCGCGCCGCTTTCTGCGACGAGCATGGCGGGGGCGGGCTCCTCGGCGCCGGGGCCATGCAGCGTCACGTCGACGCGCTTACCGTCGAGCAGGAAGGGCGCGGTGCGCACGTCCGGCGCGTTGAGACGAAAGCCCGACTGTAGCGAGCGGGGAACCATCGCCATAGCGGCGTTTGTTAGTGCCTGCTCCGACGGCATCGGCTCGGCCGTCATGCTGTCGCCGTCGCGGCCGATCAGCCCGGTATCGACCGTGCCCGCAACGAAATCGGGATGGCTGAGCGCGGCGATCAGAAAGGCCGAATTGGTCTTTACCGGCCAGATCGCGCTATCCTCCAGCATTTCGGCCAGCATTTCGCGG